>NZ_JBEYER010000006.1:0-112954 GCF_040634005.1 Micromonospora sp. NPDC007271 | reverse complement strand
CCACCTTCGTTCGCGACTGCGGGGCTCGCAAAACCGGCTCACTCCTCGCGCTCACAGGAGGTGCCCCACGACGGTCGCCTCCGGGTACATCCGGCGCTGCTCCTCCCACTGCACGAGCATCGCGGAGAGGAAGGGCCGGCAGAGCCGGGCGGTCAGCGTCGCGCTGTCGATCCGGTCGTACACCTCGATGTAGACCGTCGGGATCCGGCGCAGCCGGGCCGCGACCACGAACGGCAGAGCCACCCCGGCGCCGGTGGTGACCACCGCGTCCACCCGGCGGCGACGCATCACCTTGAGCGCGAGGAAGGCGTTGCGGACCAGGTTCTTCACGTTGCGGGTGGTGGGATGGTGTGCCCACACCACGTCCTCGCCGTCGAGCAAGGAACGGGCGTCGGGAGTGTCGAACGTGACCCAGGCCCGGTGCCGGTCCCGGTACCAGGGCTCCAGAGCCAGTAACTGGGCGAGATGTCCCCCGCTGGAGCCGACCAGCAGGACCTGTCCCGCGCCCTCGGTTGACCCGCTCACCAAACATCCTCCCCGTAAGCCACGACCGCGCCCGGATTTTCGTGAATGGCCCTCGGACGCGTCATGACAACCTATCGGCGCGGAGTGGACAACCCAAGGGGGCCGTTGGACGGATCCCGGCCCCACCGGTCGGGCACCCCGCACCGCGGCGCCGTTCATGGACCGGGCCACCCCGACCGGCCGGGCATGTGTCAGGATTCCGTCACCGCTCCGGACGAGGGGTCGACGGCGACGCCGACCCTGCGGGGGCAGGTCGGGCCCGAAGCCGGAAACCCGCCGAATGGTCAGGAATGACCGGCCGTACCTGGGCGGGCTGCCCTCACCTGGGCAGGCTTACCGGAACGTGAGCAGACTTTCCCCCGACGTGCGGATCGGGGACAATCAAGGTCACGGTCAGGTCCAGCTGCGCCGTGGACTGCCCGGCTCGGTCGAAAGGGAGCGACAGACTCTGATGCCCTCACCCCACCTGGCCGAGAGTGATTCTGACAGCATCGCCCTGTCGGCCTACCTGGGCTGGCTGCGCCGCCGCTGGTGGATTCTGCTGCTCGCCGCCCTTCTCGGCACGGCCGGCGGGCTGGCCGCGAGCCAGCTCCAGCACGCCCTGTACACGTCAAGCACCTCGCTACTGGTGCGCCCGGTGGGGACCGGCTCGGAGAACAACAACAACGCGAAGGTCAACCTCGACACCGAGGCTCAGGTGGTCCGCTCGCTCGTCGTGGCGGAGCGGGCCAAGGGCCTGATGAAGAGCAGCACCCCGGCCGACCAACTCGTGAAGTCGGTGGCCGTCACCGTGCCGCCGAACAGCCAGGTCCTCCAGGTGGCGTACGAGGCGGACAGCCCCGCCGAGGCTCGGGACGGCTCGCACGCCTTCGCCCAGGCGTACCTGGACCTGCGCAAGGCCACCGCCCAGAAGGCGCTGGAAACGTCGACGAACGCGCTGAAGCAGCAGATCGCGGACGTCAACAAGCAGCTCAGCGCGGTCGCCGGGCGAATCGCGGCGGCGCCGAACAACTCCGTGGAGAAGGAACGGGCCGAGGCCGACCGGAACGTGCTGACCAACCAGCTCGCCTCGCTGAACAACCGGCTCAGCCCGCTGCTCTCCACCGACACCGACCCCGGCGAGATCATCTCGGACGCCCGGCTGCCGGAGAGCCCCAGCTCGCCGAACCGGACCCTGAACCTGGCCAGCGGCATGGGAGTCGGCCTGCTCCTCGGCATCGTGCTGGCGATCGTGCTGGATCGGCTCGACACCCGGGTGCGCCGCGGTCGGGACATCTCCGACCGGCTCGGCCTGCCGGTGCTGCTGGAACTGCCGGCGCGTACCACCTCGCCGGCGATGCTGCCGGCCACCCACCAGATCTCCCGCGAGCTGGGCCGGCTGCGCAACGTCCTGCTCTCCGCGGTGCCCCAGCCTCGGGAGGCCGGCCGGGGGCGCCAGCTCCTGCTCTGCGACGCCTCGGCCGGCACCGCCGCCGGGTTCGTCGCCGCGAACCTCGCCGCCGCGTACGCCCGTTCCGGTCAGCAGGTCGCGCTGCTGACCACCAAGCCGGACTCGGTGGTGAGCGCCGTCACCGGGGTCGCCGATGGACGGCACAGCCTCGCCTCGGTGCTCCGCCGGGAACTACCGGCGCTCAAGGCGCTGGCCCCGGTGCCCGGCCTCGGCCAGCTCCGGGTACTGGTCCCCGGCGAGCTGGACGCCGAGGTCGAGCTGCCGGTCGGCGGCCTGCTGGAGATCCTTGACGAGCTGACCGCGCGCTTCGACCACGTGCTGATCGAGACCGCCCAACCGACCGTCGCCGTGGAGGCACAGGCGCTCGGCCGATACGTCGACGCGGTGATCATGGTGGCCGAGACCGGGCAGACCCGCAGCGGTGAGATCGCCGCGGCACTCAAGCAGTTCGAGCAGGTCAACGCCCCGGTCATCGGCGTGGTCCTGGCCCCGCGGCTGCCCGCCCCGGCCGGCGGGACGACCCGTCCGGCCGCCTCGGCCAACCGGCCCAGGCCCCGGCCCAGCCCCGGCCCGTCCGCCGAGTCGACCATGGTGCTGCCCCGGATGGAGCCGTCCCGCACGGGTCGCGCCACCGGCTCCGCCAAGCCGGGCACCCCGCCGATTCCGGCGACCCCGGGCAAGCCGGCGCCGGTGAACGGCAGCGGCGGCACGTACCGGTCCCGCCCCGACGGGGGGACCGACGGCCCGGGCCGCGGCTACGCGCTCGAGTCGGGCGAGGACCTGGGGTGAACCGACGGCACATGCTCCGCGTCGCCCTCGCCCCGGCGCTCGTGGTCGGTCTCGGCACGGCCTGCAGCGAGCCGCAGCCCCGCGTCGGCGGCGCCGACGTGGTCGACCCCGGCTCGCCCGCGTCGCCCACCCCGAGCCCGACCCCGAGTCTGCCGGCGGCGCCCCTGACCGGGCTGCCGGTGAGCGCCCCGGCGGTGGCCGAACGGCCGGCGATCGCCGTACCGCTGCGGGTCAGCCCCTCGACGACCCCGTCCGGTCTGGACGCCGCCGATCTGGTGTACGCCGAGTTTGCCGAGTCCGACACGCTGCACCTCACGGCGGTGTTCCAGTCCCGGGACGCCGCCAAGGTCGGCCCGGTCACCGAGATCCGCCCGGTCGACATCCGGTCCGTCGCCGTGCTGCGTCCCTTCGTCGGCTACGCCGGCGGCCCCACGGGCTTCCGCGCCCAGTTCGAGGACTCCGGCCTCGCCGGGGTCACCCCGGCCGACGATGGCGGCAAGGTCTTCAAGTCGGACCGCACCTCCACCGCGGCGCTGTGGAAGGCGGCACCGAAGGGTGCCCAGCCGCCGACCGCCTTCCTCGACTACGCGAGCCCCGGCACGGCCCTGGCCGGCCGGGACATCGCCCCGGCGAAGGAACTCGCCGTCAGGGTCCCCGGTGGGCCGCCGATGATCTGGCGGTACGACCCGCAGAAGTCGGTCTGGGTGACCCGGGTGGGCACCGCGGCGATCACCGCGACCTCGGTGATGGTGCTGACGATGGAGTACCGGACGCTCAACGTCCGCAAACCGTCGCCTCGTTCGCTGCCCTCGGCGAAGGTCTTCGGCGAGGGCCCCGCCGTCGCTGTCTCCGGGCCGTCCAGTGCCAAGGGGAAGTGGCGCAAGCCGGGCCAGGAGATGGTCTGCAACGTGATCGGCCCCGACGGGGACCTGCTGCACCCCCTGCCCGGCAACACGTGGCTGATCTACGTGCCAGCCACCGCCAAGGTCACCGTCAGATGACTTCGGTCGCCCCGAACCACCCCGCTCGCGGCTCCGCCCAGGTCGTCGAGGTCGACCCCGTGGCACCGGGGCCGGCGCTCACGCCGGTGTCGGTCCGGCCGCCGCGCCTGCTGCCACGGGTGTCCCAGGCGTGGCCGCTGACCGTGCTGTTCGTGCTCTACCCGGTCTGGTGGGCGCTCGGGATCTCGACCTTCATCTTCGTCATCATGGCGGTGCCGATGGCGTGGCAGCTGTACCGGCGTAAGTCGGTACAGGTGCCACCCGGATTCGGGATCTGGCTCGTACTGCTGCTCTGGGTGCTGCTCTCCGCACTGATGCTCGACCTCCGGGCCCCCAACACGCTTCCCCCGTCGGGTGCCGGCCGGTACGTCGGCTGGGCCACCTGGTTGGCCAACTACATCGGGCTGACCGTGGTCATGCTCTACGTGCTCAACCTGCGCGAACGGGAGATGTCCCAGCGGCGGGTGGTCCGGCTCTTCGGGTTCATGGCGGTAGTCGTGGTGCTCGGCGGCTATCTGGGCTGGCTCCTCCCCAACTTCAGCTTCGTCGCGCCGCTGCGACACGTGCTGCCACACTCCATCGCCAACGACCCCTACGTCGAGTCGCTGATGGACGTCCGGTTCGCCCAGGTCCAGCAGGTGCTGGCCGGCGAGGCCAGCTCGCCGCGTCCCTCCGCCCCCTTCGAGTACACCAACTCGTGGGGCGAGAACATCGCGATCCTGCTGATCTGGCTACTGGTCGGCTGGGTGGTGCTGGGTGGCCCGGTGCGGCGGGTGCTCGGTGTCGCCATCGCGGTGGCGTCGCTGTTCCCGATCGTGTACTCGCTCAACCGGGGTCTCTGGATCGGCCTGGGCATCGCCGCGGCCTACGTGGCGGTCCGGCTGGCGCTACGCGGTCGCATGGCGGTGCTCGCCGGAATGGCCCTCGCGGTCGGCATGGTCGGCATCCTGATCATCGCCACCCCGCTCGGCCGGACGTTCGACGAGCGGCTGCAGAACGGGCACAGCGACGACATCCGGGCGACCCTCTCAGAGGGGGCGATCGCCGCGGCCAACCACTCGCCGATCCTCGGCTACGGAGCCAACCGGGCGCTGATCGGCAGCAACCGCTCGATCGCCATCGGCAAGTCCGAGGACTGCCCGCAGTGCGGCAACCGGAAGCTGGGCAGCAACGGCCAGCTCTGGGCGCTGCTCGTCGGCCAGGGCTACGTCGGCGCGCTCTGCTACAACGGCTTCTTCCTCTACTCCCTCTGGCGCTTCCGGCGTGACCACAGCGCGATCGGGATCGCCGGCAGCCTGGTGCTGATCCTGATGCTCTTCTTCCAGTTCACCTATGGTGCGATGGAAGCCACCCTCGCCTACGGCCTGATCTCGGTCGCCCTGCTCGCCCGCAACGACCGGCTGCGCCGGGCCGTCGCACCGGCGCCGGCCAGGAGCACCGTGTCCGGGCTGCAGGCCCGACTGGAAGCAGCCGGTGAGCACTGATGGTGTTCCGCGTACCTCCCGATGGTGACGGCCGCGCCGCGTACCTGGGCGAGCTGGCCGGGCTGATCTGGCCCGAGCCGGCCGAGCCGACCCTGCGCCGGGGCGGCCGGGGCTGGGTGGTGGTGCCCTCGGCGTCCCGCCCCCGGCTGCTGGTGCCGACGGGTTCCGGCCGGGCCGCGGCGAGCGCCGTCCGGCACTCCACGGAGGCGGTCGGGCGGAAGGCGAAGCTGGTCCGGCAGGGGCTGGCCACCGCTTTCCGGCTCGGGCTGGGGCCGCTCGTCTTCCGCGACCGGCTGGCCGTGGCCGGCGCCGGGCTCGACGCCCACCTGGCCGAGGTGCTGGGCGCACCGGCCCTGGTCAGCATGCACATCGGGCCGGCCCGGGCGAACCGGAAGCCGGTGCTGCAACTGCTCGCCCCGGACGGACGGGCGCTCGGGTACGCCAAGCTCGGCGTCGACCCGCTGACCCGCGCCCTGGTCGACGCGGAGGCCGCCGCGCTGCGCCGGCTGGCCGGCCTGCCGCTCGGCCCGGTCACCGTGGCCGGCGTACGCCACCACGGCGACTGGCACGGGCACGCGCTGCTGGTGCAGGAGGCGCTGCCGGTGCGGCTGCCCCGGGCCGCGCCCGCCGCCGCCGAGGCGGGCGAGCGGGCGGCCATGGTGACGGTCGCCGGCTGCCTGGGCGTACGCCGGGGGTCGTGGGCCGGGAGCGACCACGCGGCCCGGCTGGCCGGCGCGGTGGACGCGCTCGGCACCCGGCCGGAGGCCGAGCGGCTGCGCACGGTGCTGAAGACCGTCGCGGAGGCCGACCCGGCGGTGGCCTTCGGTGCCTGGCACGGCGACTGGAACGGCGGCAACAGCGCCGTGCTCGCCGACGGCCGGGTGCTGGTGTGGGACTGGGAGCGGTTCGAGGCGGACGCGCCGGTCGGGTACGACGCGCTGCACCGGGCGGTGCAGACCGCCATCGGCCACGACGGGGTGGCCCCGACGGAGGCCGCGCGGGCGCTGATCGCCGGCGCCGACCGGTCGCTGGCACCGTTCGAGCAGGACGGCCGGGCTGCCGACCTGGTCGCCGTGCTCTACCTGGTGGAGCTGGCGGCGCGCTATCTGCGGGACCGGCAGGCGGAGGCGGGTGCGCGGCTGGGGCACGTCGACACCTGGCTGCTGCCCGCCGTGGAGGAGCACCTGGCCCGCCGGGCCCGGTGAGAGTGAGGAGTGGGGACGTGACGCTGGCCAGGGAGCAGGCGCTCCGCGCGGTGAAGTCGGTGAGCCGAACGGTCGGGCGGTTGACCGTCGGGTCGCGGATGGTGCCCAGATTCCTGATCGTGGGGGCGCAGCGCTGCGGCACCACCTCGCTGTTCAAGACGCTCTCGCAGCACCCGGGCGTGCTGCCGCCCGCGTACCACAAGGGCGTGCACTACTTCGACATGGCCTACCACCGGGGCATGAACTGGTACCTCGGGCACTTCCCCACCACCGCGAAGGCGGAGGCGGTCCGGTCGCAGCTCGGCGTACGCGGGATCACCGGCGAGTCCAGCCCGTACTACATGTTCCACCCGCTCGCCGGGCAGCGGATCGCCAAGGACCTGCCGTCGGTGAAGCTGCTGGTGCTGCTGCGCGACCCGGTGGAGCGGGCCTACTCGGCGCACTCGCACGAGTTGGCTCGGGGGTACGAGACCGAGTCGTCGTTCGAGCGGGCGCTGGCGCTCGAGGAGGAGCGGACGGCCGGCGAGCGGGAGCGGATGACCGCCGACCCGACGTACGCCAGCCAACACCTCCAGCACAACGCGTACCTGGCCCGGGGGCGGTACGTCGAGCAGCTGGAGCGGCTGGAGGCGCTGGTCGGCCGCGAACGGCTGCACGTCATCGACAGCGACGACTTCTTCGCCGACCCGCGTCCGGCCTTCGACGCGGTCTGCGACTTCCTCGGCCTGCCGCGCTGGGCGGACATCTCCTTCGGCAAGCACAACTCGCGCTCCCGGTCGCCGATGTCGGCCGAGCTGCGGGCCCAGCTGGAGGACCACTTCGCCCCGTACGACGAGCGGCTGATCAAGTGGTGGGGACGCGTGCCGTCGTGGCGGCGGTGACCCGGGCGGACGCCGGTGCCACGGCGACGCCGACCGCGCCGGCCGGCACCGCCGGCACGGGCGCCGGCCTGGGCGGCGCCGCCCGGCAGGGCTTCGCGAACCTGGTCGGCGTCGGCCTCGCCGCGATCGCCGGCTTCGGGCTGAACATCGTCATCACCCGGGGCTGGTCGGTCCGTGAGGCCGGCATGTTCTTCGCGGCCACCAGCGCTTTCATGATCGCCGCGTCGGCGGCCCGGCTCGGGACCGACGTCGGGACCATCTACTTCGTCAGTCGGTACCGGACCCTCGGCCAGCGCGAACGGATCCGGGGCACGATCCTGGTCGGGCTGCTGCCGGTGCTGGCCGTCGGGGCGCTGCTCGGCCTGGCCGGCTGGCTGGCGGCCCCGGCGCTGGCCGAGCTGACCATGCCGGGGGCCGGGCCGGACGGGGTGACCGCGCTCCGGGTCCTGCTGGCGTTCGTGCCGCTGGCGGCGCTCAACGACTACGCCCTCGCCGCCTGCCAGGGCTTCGGCCAGATGCGTCCACTGCTGACCGTGGAACGACTCGGCCGCACCCTGGTGCAGTTCGTCGCGGTGGCCGTGGCGGCCTGGCTCGGCGTCTCGGCCACCATCACGCTGCCGCTGGCCTGGGCCCTGCCGTACCTGCTGGCCGCCGTGGTCGCGCTGGTCTGGCTCGGCCGGCTGGTCCGCCGCGCCGGCCGGGACGTGACCCGGCCGACCCCGGCGGGCGAGCAGTTCGTGGGGTTCTGGCGGTTCACCGGCCCCCGCGCCTTGAGCAGCCTTGCCGCCATGGTAGTGCAGCGCCTGGACATCGTGCTGCTCAGCGCGTTGCGCGGGCCGGCCGACGCCGCCCTCTACACCGCGGCGACCCGCTTCCTCGCGCTCGGCCAGCTCTCCGGCACGGCACTGGCCAGCTCGGTACAACACCGGCTGGCCGCCGCCCTCGCGCGGAACGACCGGGCCGGCGCGGGCGAGCTCTACCAGGTCGCGACCGGCTGGCTGGTGCTGCTCTCCTGGCCGGTGTACCTGGTCTTCGCCGCGTTCGCCGAGCCGATGCTGGCGCTCTTCGGCGCCGGCTACGACGTGGCCCGTCCGGTGGTGCTGCTGCTCGCGCTGACCATGCTGGTGGCGACCGGCTGCGGCATGGTCGACGTGGTGCTCAACATGGCCGGCAAGACGACCTGGACCTTCTACAACGCGATGGGCGGCACGGCGGTCAACGTGCTGACCAACGTCGCCCTCATTCCGGTGTACGGCATCCTCGGCGCCGCCGTGGCCTGGACCGCGGCCATCCTGGTGAACAATCTGGTGCCGCTCGCGCAGCTCTGGTGGTCGCTGCGGCTGCACCCGTTCGGCCGCGGCACCCGGGTCGCGATGGCGCTGGCCACCGCCGGGTTCGGGCTGCCGCTGGGGCTGGCCAGCCTGCTCGGCGCGCCGGTGCCGGTGCTCGCCGGTGTCGCGGTGGCCGGCGCGGCGGCGTACCTGGCGGGCGCCTGGCGCTGGCGGACCACCTTGCACCTCGACGCGCTGCGCGCCCTGCGCGGCCGCCGGAACGGTTCGGGCCCGGTGCCGGTCGCCCAGCGCTGATCTTGCCGCCCGAGGTGTCCGCTGGGACGGCCGGGCCGTCGCCACATGGGTAGAGTGCGGGAGGTCTTCCGCCCGCCCAGGCGCGGTGTCCTGCCCACGCGGGGCCGCCGGGCCGTTGACCGTGGGGCGGGGGAGCGTCCTGGGGAGAGGTTGCGGTGGTGCGAGGATCACGACGGACGCTGGCGGCCCTGCTCGCCCTGGCCTGCCTGATGCCGGCGGTCGCGGCCTGCGAGTCGGCACCGACCCGACGGCCGTACCAGACGCCCACCCTGCCACCGCCCACGGTGGAGCCACGGGTGGCCCCGGTGAGCACCACCGGACGGGGGCCCGCGCTACCCAAGAAGGGCGCCTGGCTCGGCGCCTGGGTCAAACCGCAGTATCACAACCCGACGGGGCGGGCGGCCGCGCTCGACGAGTTCAATCAGGCGGCCGGTGGCAAGCTCGCCCTCGCGCACATGTTCAACACCTGGAACAAACCCTTTCCCGGCCCGACCGAGCGGGCGTTCCAGGCCATGGGGAAGTTGCAGATGATCTCCTGGGCCGGCACCGACACCCGCTCGACGGTCAGCGGCCTCTACGACTCACTGATCCGGCAGCGGGCCGAGGACATCAAGGCGTTCGGGGTGCCGGTGCTGCTGCGCTACCGGTGGGAGATGGATCGGCCCAACCTGGCCGCCAGCGTCCATTCGCCCGAGGACTACATCGCCGCCTGGAAACACATCCGGGCCATCTTCACCGAGGTCGGTGCCACCAACGCGGCCTGGGTCTGGTGCCCGCACGCGGACGGCTTCGCCGACCCCAAGCGGAACGCCGCGGCGTACTACCCGGGCGACGACCAGGTGGACTGGCTCTGCGCCGACGTCTACCCGGGCCCGGAATGGGTGAGTTTCAGCGACCGGATGGACCACTTCATGGCGTTCGCCCGGGAGCATCCCCGTCCCGTGGTGATCGGTGAGTTCGGGTTGACGGAAGCGGGCCGGCCCGGCCAGCGGGCCGACTGGCTGCGCGCGGTCCGCCCGTACCTGAAAAAGCACCCGCAGATCAAGGCCGCTCTCTACTTCGCCGGGAAAGAGACGAAGCCGGAGTACGACAGCACCTTCGAGAACGATCCGGAGAGCGCCGAGGTGTTCCGGGAACTGGCGACGGACCCCTACTTCGCTCGCACGCCGCCCGACCTGACCGCCTCGTCCGGGACCACGTCCAGGCCGGGCCGGTGATCGTTCCTCATCTTTTCGTGTGAGCCACAACGTTTGCATGGTCAAAAACACCGGTCCCGGGTGGACGGGCGGTGGCCGAATGAGAGAAAGTATTGCTCTCACGTCTGTGGTCTGCGGGACGTACGCCCACCTCGCGTCGCATCCCTGCCATGACCGCAGCGCCTCCGACCTTCGACCGGAGTTGCCTGTGGCTTCCTCGATCCTGAGACACCGCTCGGTGTCCGCACTCGGCGCCGCCGCCCTCGGCCTCGCCGTCCTCTTCACCCCCGTCCCGGGGCTCGCCGCTCCCGCGCTCGCCGCTCCCGCGCCGGGCCACACCACGATGGTCGGCGAGCTGCCGTCCGACAAGACGCCGAACATCAACGACGGCAACGTGCTGGCCATCTACGACGCGGGCACCAAGGTCATCGTGGGCGGCTCGTTCACCCGGGCGCAGGACCGTGGCTCGCAGACCACGGAGGTCACCCGGAACAACGTGCTGGCCTTCGACAAGGCCACCGGGAAGATCGACAACTCGTTCGTCCCGGAGGTGGACGGCGAGGTGACCGCGATCATCGCCGGGCCCACCCCGGGCACGGTCTACCTGGCCGGCCGGTTCAACAACGTCGGCACCGCCAAGTTCCGCAAGCTGGTGCTGCTCAACATCGCGGACGGCACACCGGTCGCCGGCTTCAAGAGCCCCGCGTTCGACGGCGTGGTCAAGGACATCGCCCTCGTCGGTGACCGACTCCTGGTGGGCGGCATCTTCGAAACCGTCAACGGGACGACGGCCCGCAACGGGTTGGCCTCGCTGAACCCCGCCACCGGCGCGGTGGACGACTACCTCACCGTGGCGCTCACCGAGCACCACAACTGGACCCCCACCAACGGCGGCGCGTCGGCCGGGGTGGGCGCGGAGAAGCTGGCCGTCTCGCCGGACGGCAAGCATCTGGTCGTCATCGGCAACTTCAAGAAGGCCGACAACGTCCTGCACGACCAGATCGTGCGGATCGACCTGGGCGACACCTCGGCCACGATCGCCGACTGGAACACCGACCGCTACACGGCCGCCTGCAAGTACACCGCGTTCGACTCGTACATGCGGGACGTGGCGTTCGCCCCGAACGGCAAGTACTTCGTGGTGGTGACCACCGGCGCGCCGTACGCGGGCACGCTCTGCGACACGGCGACCCGCTGGGAGACCTCGGGCACCGGCGCCGGCCAGGAGCCGACCTGGGCCAACTACAGCGGCGGCGACACGTTCCTGTCGGTCGGCATCAGCGAGGAGGCCATCTACGTCGGCGGTCACATCCGCTGGGCCAACAACCCGCTGGGCCGGGACCGGGCGGCGGCGGGTGCGGTCCCCCGGGCCAGCATCGCGGCCCTCGACCCGGCGTCCGGCCTGCCACTCTCCTGGAACCCGGGCCGCCACCCGCGCGGCTACGGCGTCACCGAGATGCTGGTGACCGAGCAGGGGCTCTGGCTGGGCAGCGACCAGGAGTGGATCGGCAACTACGAGCACAAGCGGGGCCGGCTGGCGTTCTTCCCGCTCGCCGACGGCAAGGCCCCGCAGTCGACCGCCACGAAGGGCCTGCCGGGCAACGTCTACCAGGCCGGCCGCGCGGCGCAGACCGAGGTGCTCTACCGGGTCAACGCCGGTGGCCCGGCGATCGCCGCGACCGACGGTGGCCCGGACTGGGCCGGGGACACCGCCACGGCGCCCAGCCCGCTGCACAACAGCGGCAACAGCGTCAGCACCTACACCACCAACGCGACGTTCGACTCGACCGTGCCGGCGACCACCCCCATCACGCTGTTCAACAGCGAGCGCTGGGATGAGGCGACCGCCCCGGACATGCAGTGGGACTTCCCGGTCGCGGCCGGCACCCGGATCGACGTGCGGCTCTACCTGGCCAACCGGTGGGCCGGCACCGCCACCGCCGGCAAGCGGAAGTTCAACGTCAGCATCGACGGCGTACTGAAGCTGAACAACTTCGACCCGATCGCCGCCATCGGCGCCACCGACCGCGGCACCATGCGCTCCTTCTCCATGGTCAGCGACGGCATCGTCGACGTCGACTTCGGCCGCGTGCTGGAGAACCCGCTGGTCCAGGGCATCGAGATCGTCAAGACCGCGCCGACGCCCGACGCGTCCGACGTGCTCTACCGGGTGAACGCCGGCGGCGATGAGCTGGCCGCGGCCAGCGGGCCGAGCTGGGCCACCGACACCCTGGCGGCGCCTAGCCAGTACCACAACACCGGCAGCAGCGCCAACACGTACCCGGACAATGCGACGCTCGACCCGACGGTGCCGGCCGGCACGCCGGTGGCGCTGTTCAACAGCGAGCGCTGGGACCAGGCGCCCGACCCGGACATGAAGTGGGACTTCCCGGTCCCGGCCGGCACCCCGGTCCAGGTCCGGCTCTACCTGGCCAACCGGTGGGCCGGCACCGCCACCGCCGGCAAGCGCAAGTTCAACGTCAGCATCGACGGCGTGCTGAAGCTGAGCAACTTCGACCCGATCGCCGCCATCGGCGCCACCAACCGGGGCACGATGCGGGCGTTCGCCATCACCAGCGACGGCAACGTCAACATCGACTTCGGCCGCGTGCTGGAGAACCCGCTGGTCCAGGGCATCGAGATCGTCAAGCTGCCGCCGGTGCCGGCGGTGGGCACGGTGGACAACGTGACCAAGCGGTCGTACGACGGGGCGACCTCGGTGGGCGCGGCGACCAGCGTTCCGAACAGCGACAACACCCCGTGGTCGACGGCCACGGGCGCGTTCTGGGTCGGCGGTGACCTGTTCTACGGCATGAACGGCGAGCTCTACCGCCGGTCGTTCAACGGCAGCACCTTCGGTGCCCCCGCCAAGGTGGACCCGTACCACGATCCGAAGTGGGACAAGGTCATCACGGGTTCCGCCCCCGAGGGCCAGACGTACGCCGGCATGACGACGAACTTCTACGCGGAACTGCCGAACGTGACCGGCATGTTCTACAAGGGTGGCCGCCTCTACTACACCCTCTCGGGCCAGAGCACCCTGTTCTGGCGCTGGTTCACCCCGGACACCGGCACCGTCGGCGCGGAGCGGAACACCGTCACCGGCACGACGGCGTTCGCCGACGCGGGTGGCATCTTCCTGGACGGCGACACCCTCTACGTCGTGTCCCGGAGCGCCGGCACCCTCTCGTCGATGGCGTGGTCGAACGGGGCGCCGACCGGCTCCGCCACCGTGCGCAGCGGGCCGAGCGTCGACAACGTGGACTGGCGGGGCACCGCCACCTTCGTCGGCCCGTGACCTGAGGCACCGTACGACGATGGCCCGGCCGGTTACGGCCGGGCCATCGCCCTTTCCGGGTCCGGGTCAGACCGGGGCGGCGGCGTGCTCCCGCGCCCAGACCCGCATCAGGTCGCGTACCGAGATCACCCCGGCCACCTCCCGGCCGTCGAGCACCACCAGGTGCCGGAAGCCGCCGCGCGCCATGGCCGCCGCCGCCTCCGCCACGGTCCAGTCCGGGCCGGCGTAGACGACGTCCCAGGTCAGATGGGATCCGGTGCGCTCGACGTCCGGATCGAGCCCGGCCCCGATCGCGTTGAGCAGGTCGCGTTCGGTCATGATCCCGACCCCTTCGGAGTCGGGGTCGATCACCACCGCCGAGCCGACCCGGCGGGCCGACATCATCCGGGCCGCCTGGCGGAGCGTGTGCTCCGGGCCGACGACGAGTACCTCTCTGGACATCGCTTCCCGAACCTGCATCACGCATCACCCCTGTGGGACGGTGGCCTCGGCTACGGACATGGTGGGCCATCGATGCGTACCGGGACAAGACCGGTCATCGCCACGACCGGCCCCGGCTCGCTACTGTCGTGGCGTGCCCACCGAGCCCCTCCGCTGCGCCGGCGCGCTGATCGTGGACGACGACGGCCGCCTCTTCTTCCAGCGCCGGTCCCCCGAGCGGCGCCTCTTCCCGAACTGCTGGGACATCGTCGGCGGCCACCTCGAACCGGGCGAGGGGGTGGCGGACGCGCTGCGCCGGGAGGTCATCGAGGAGACCGGCTGGACCGTCTCGCACGTGCTCGGGCAGGTCGGGGAGTACCGCTACACCGGTGACGACGGGCTGGCCCGGGTGGAGACCGACTTCCTGGTCCGGGTGGACGGCGACCTCACCCGACCCCGGCTGGAGGTGGGCAAGCACACCGAGTTCCGCTGGCTCGGCGAGGCGGACCTGGCACTGCTGGACGAGCACCGCGACGTCAACGACGGGCTGATCCGGCGGATCGCCGAGGACGCCTTCGCCGCCCTGCGTTCGATCGGTCGGTGAGCGACCCGACCGTTCCGGCTCGCGGCGCGGCCCCCGACGCGCCGAGCCGGGATGCCGAGCGGGTCGAGCTGCCCCCGCACCGGTTCGCCGGGCTGGTCGCCCCAGCGATCGACCGGGCCTTCGTGGCCGGCATGCTGGCCGGCCGGGACGGCGGCGCCGAGCTCAGTGCACGGTACGGCGGGTCGGCGGCCACCGGCTTCCTGGTGGAGTTCCGCACCCGGCTCGCCACACCGGGCGGCACGGTGAGCAGCCCCGGCTTCGCGGCGCTCACCCGCTACCGCGACCCGGCCGCCTGTCAGCGGGTCCTCGACAAACAGATCGCGTACGGGATGCTCCAGCGCCGGCCCGACGGCGGCTGCTGCGCCACCGACCGCGGGCTCGCCTTCCTCGGCGAGCTGTGGCGGGTGCACGCCGAGGTGACCGCGGAGCTCTGGGCCGGGCACGACGACCGGGTGGGGCGGCTGGTCACGGCGCTCGGCCGGGTGCTGGCGTACGCCCTGGTGCTGGCCGAGTCGGACGAGCCCGGCGCGTTCGCCGCGATGGCCCCGCCGCACGAGCCGGAGGGCAGCCCGCCCGGGGTGCTCCTGCTCAACCGGCTGGGTACGCTGCGCTACCATCGGGCGGACGCGCACGCGGCGGCGTGGGCCGCTGCGGGGCACACCGCCACCAGCATCGCCGCCCTGCCGCCCGGGCCGGAGTGGCTGGCGATCGAGCAGGAGACCGATCGCCGGGCCGCCGACCCGTACGCGGTGCTGACCGCCGACGAGCGGCTGGCGATGCTGGCGGACCTCGCCGCCCTACCGGGCTGAACGAAGGTTGGCGACAGCCGATCGACCGCTCGGCGCTATCCTCCACCGGGTGAAGCCCAGTCAAACGGAGGATGATGCCGGCATGATCGGTATGGTGCTCGCTGCCGGTGCGGGACGGCGGCTACGCCCGTACACCGACACCCTGCCCAAGGCCCTGGTTCCGGTGGACGGGGAGACCACCATCCTCGACATCGCGCTGCGCAACCTCGCCGAGGTCGGGCTGACCGAGATCGTCATCGTGGTCGGCTACGCCGCGGACGCGGTCCGGCAGCGCCAGACGGCGCTGGAGCGGAAGTACGGCGTCACGCTCACCCTGGTGCACAACGACCGGGCCGAGGAGTGGAACAACGCGTACTCGCTCTGGCTGGCCCGGGAGTACTTCTCGCGGGGGGTGCTGCTGGTCAACGGCGACACCGTGCACCCGGTGAGCGTGGAGAAGACCCTGCTGGCCGAGCGCGGGCCGGCCATCCTGCTGGCCGTCGACACGCTGAAGCCGCTGGCCGAGGAGGAGATGAAGACCACCTTCGACGTGGCCGGCCAGCTCACCCGGATCACCAAGCTGATGGACCCGGGCGAGGCGTACGGGGAGTACATCGGTGCGACCCTGATCGAGCCGCAGGTGGCCGACGCGCTGGCCGACGCGCTGGAGGCGACCTGGCGGCGGGACCCGAACCTCTACTACGAGGACGGCTACCAGGAGTTCGCCGACCGGGGTGGCGAGGTGCGGGCCGCGCCCATCGGCGACGTCTCCTGGGTCGAGGTCGACAACCACGCCGACCTGGCTCGGGCGCGGGAGATCGCGTGCCGCTACTAGCCCGTAGCGTACTGACCCCGCTGCACATCGATGTGCGACGCGGGGCGGTGGCGGACCTCGGAACGATCCTCGCGGACGGACGGATCTCCGCCGGCGGAGACGTCGCGGTCGTGGTCGGGCCGGGCCAGGGGGAGAAGGTCGCCGACCTGGTCCGCCCGTCGCTACGGTCGGCTGACGTGTTCACCGTCGCCGGGGGCACCCTGGATGCCGCCGACGACCTCGGCGGGAAGCTCCGGGCCCGGTCGTACGACGCGGTGGTCGGCATCGGCGGCGGCAAGACCATCGACGTGGCCAAGTACGCGGCGACCCGCCGGGGCCTGCCCATGGTCTCGGTGGCGACGAGCCTGGCCAACGACGGGATCGCCTCCCCGGTGGCGAGCCTGGTCACCGATGGGATCAAGGGCTCCTACGGGGTGCACATCCCGATCGCGGTGATCGTGGACCTGGACTTCGTGGAGGCCGGCCCGGAGCGGCACAACCGGGCCGGCGTCGGCGACGTGGTGAGCAACATCAGCGCGCTGGCCGACTGGGAGCTGGCCCGCCAGGTCCGCGGTGAGCCGGTCGACGGACTGGCCGCCTCGCTCTCCCGGGCGGGGGCCGAAGCGGTGCTCAACCACCCGGGCGACATGGGTGACGACGCCTTCGTCACGGTGTTGGCCGAGGCGTTGATCTCCAGCGGCCTGGCGATGGCGATCGAGGGCACCAGCCGCCCGTGCAGCGGCGGCTGCCACGAGATCATGCACGCGATCGACGCGCTCTACCCGGAGACCGCCTCGCACGGCGAGCTGGCCGGGCTGGGCGGGCTCTTCTGCACCTTCCTCCGCGGCGACCAGCGGCGGTTCGCCGAGATGTCGGCCTGCCTGGCGCGGCACGGCCTGCCCCGGCTGCCCGCCGAGGTGGGGCTGACCGACGACCAGTTCGTCGAGGCGGTGCAGTTCGCACCGGCCACCCGGCCGGACCGGTACACCATCCTCGAACACCTCGCGATGTCGCCCGACGAGACCCGTCGGCGGCTGGGAGCTTACGTTGACGAACTCTGCGATCACCGTGGCTGACCCGACCCGCCCCTCGGTCGCCGACTTCCACCGGATCAACCGGGGCGGCGGCCTGTTCAGCGAGTCGATCAGCCAGTGGATCGGCGCGGTCTTCGCGCTGGTCGCCCAGCGGCTCGGGCTGCGCCCGACCGCGCTGACCCTGACCAACCTGGTGCTCGGCCTGGCCGCCTCGGTCACCGTCGTCGCGCTCGCCGGCCCGGTGGCGGCCGGCGACGTGCCGGCCTGGGCGGTCGGGCTGGTCGCCCTGGTCGGCTGGCAGGTCGCGTACGCCCTGGACTGCGCGGACGGGCAGCTCGCGCGGGTCACCGGGCAGAGCAGCCAGGCCGGTGCCCGGGTCGACGTGCTCTGCGACGTGGCCGCCCAGATCGCCCTGGTCACCGCCCTCGGGGCGACCGCCGTGGCGCAGCGCCCGTCGACCCCGACCTGGCTGGTGGCGGTCTTCGCCGGCACCTGGATGGTCAACCTGGTCACCTCGGTGATGCAGGCCGGCCCGAACGCGGCCAGCATGGTCACCTCGTCCTCGCTTCCCGTACGCCTGGTGAAGCTGGTCCGCGACTACGGCGCGGTGATCTTCCTGGCCGGCCTGGTGCTGGCCCTCGCCCCCGGGCTGACCGTCTGGGTGATCGTCGCCTTCACGGTCGTCAACGGCGGCTTCCTGCTCGCCAGCATCGCCTTCTCCGCCCGCGCATCCCTCCGCTGACGGCCGCGGCTGGGCCCGGCCGCGGCTGGGCCCGGCCGCGTCCCGGCGCCCGGCCCGCGCCGGTTCGGTGTCGTGGCGCCAGCGCCACGCCCAGCAATCCCAGGTGACGGTGAGTAACCTTCCGCAAGTGGTCGCGCCCTACCACCCCACCCGCTTTGCTCTGCAGCCACGGACGCAACGGTAGCGGAGAGTGCCTGTTGCGTCGATGGTTGCAGAGCAAAGGCGGCGCAGCGGGGCTCGGGCGGGGATCCCGGAGATTCCAGCATCGACCCAGCTCAGTGCCGAAAATGCTCAGGTGCCTGGGCAGCGCTCCCCGAGCGGGCACCCTGGGGCGGTCACGTTGAGTAAGCCCCGGGCGGCCGTCGAGGCGGAATCACACTCGGTGATTACCCCACCGGAGGCGGGCGGGATCAGCGGTCCCCGGCGGCCGCCGTCCGACTCCGCGCCACGTCGGCGTAGATGTCGATGAGGCGCTTGGTGACCACGTCGGGGTGGAAGGTGCGCTCGTAGCGGGCGCGGGCGGCCGGGGCGAGCCGCGCCGCTCCGGCCCTCGCCACGGGAAGGGCGGCGGCCAGGGCAGCCGGGTCCGGGGCCACCACCCAGCCGGCCTCGCCCCGCTCGATGGCGTCGGGGATGGCCGCTCCGCCGGCGTCCCCGGCGACGGCGGAGGCCACCTCGGCCGGGCCGGTGCCGGCCGGCTCCCGGGGGGTGTCCGCGCCGACCAGGTAGGGGATCCCGCCGAGCGCGGTGCCGAGCACCGGCCGGCCGCTGGCCAGCGCCTCGATGATCACGGTCGGCAGCACGTCGTGCCAGGTGGAGGTCGCCAGCACCACGGCGCTGTCCGCGAGCGCGGCCCGCACCCCGGCCCGGTCGAGCGGACCGAGGAAGGTGACGTCGGCACGCTCGGCGGCGGCCGCCTCGACCAGCGGGCGCAGCTCCCCGTCACCGGCGATCCGCAGCGGGCCGAGCGCGCCGTCCGGGTGCCGCCGCCATGCCGCCAGCAGCAGGTCCAGCCCCTTCTCGGGGGAGAGCCGGCCGAGGAAGAGGAAGCCCTCGCCGAGCGGCGCGGGCGTACCCGGGTCGGGAATGGCGTTGGGCTTGACCACGATCCGCTCGTCCGGGATGCCGTAGTCGCGGAGGTGGTCGGCGACCGCGGTGGTGAGCGCGATGAACCGGTCCACCGAGCGCCAGGTCGGCCGGTGCACGGCGAGGGTGGTCGCCATCAGCGCGCTCTGCGCCCGCGAGCCCCGGTAGCAGCGGTGCACGATCGCCGGCACGCCCAGCGCCCGGCCCCGGCAGTCCTGGCAGATCACGCCGTCACGGAAGTAGAGGCCGGAGGAGCAGACCTGCCGGTAGTTGTGCACCGTCTGCACCACCGGCACGCCGCGCTTGTGCGCGGTCCGCACCACCCAGGGGGAGAGCAGCGGGTACGGGTTGTGCAGGTGCAGCACGTCGGGGCGGTGCTCGACGAGCAGGCGGTCCAGGTCGTGCTGGGCCTTCGGCGCCCAGATCGGCGAGATCGGCAGCAGCGCCTTGGCCGGCTTCGACATCGACGGAATCTCGTCGGAGCTGCGGATGAACGGCAGCACCTCCACCCCGGCCGCGGTGAGCTGTGCGATCTCCGCGTCGACGATGGTGTTCTCGCCGGAGGGCTGGGCTTCCCGGTACCGGTTGTGCGCCACCACGATTCTCACGGGAAAGAAGGCTACCGTTGTGAGGTGCCCGAACTACCGGAGGTGGAAGCGCTCGCCGGCTACCTGCGTGAGCGGGCGGTCGGCCGCTGCGTGGAGCGGATCGAGGTCGCCGCGATCAGCGCCCTGAAGACGTACGACCCGCCGCCGAGCGCGGTGTCGGGCCGGGCGGTGGTCGGCGCGGGCCGGCACGGAAAGTTCCTGGACGTCCGGTTCGACGGCGGGCTGCACCTGATGGTCCACCTGGCCCGGGCGGGCTGGCTGCACTACCGGGAGGCGTTCCCGTCGGCCGTCCCGCTGCGCCCCGGCAAGGGTCCGGTCGCGTTGCGGGTACGCCTGGACGACGGCTCAGGCTTCGACCTGACCGAGGCGGGCACCCAGAAGAAGCTGGCGGCCTACCTCGTGACCGACCCGGTGCAGGTGCCCGGGGTGGCGAAGCTGGGCCCGGACGCGCTCGGCGCCGACCTGGCCACCTTCGCCGAGCGGATCCGCAGCCGGCGGGGGCAGGTCAAGGGGGTGCTGACCGACCAGGCGGTGCTGGCCGGGATCGGCAACGCGTACTCGGACGAGATCTTGCACGCGGCGAAGCTGTCCCCGTTCGCGATCACCGACCGGCTCACCGACGACCAGCTCGGCGCACTGCACGCGGCGACCCGGTCGGTGCTCGGCGACGCGGTACGCCGCTCGATGGGGCAGCGGGCCGCCGAGCTGAAGGGCGAGAAGCGCTCCGGCCTCAAGGTGCACGCCCGGACCGGGCTGCCCTGTCCGGTCTGTGGCGACACCGTCCGCGAGGTCTCGTTCGCCGACTCGAGCCTCCAGTACTGCCCCACCTGTCAGACGGGCGGGCGGCCGCTGGCTGACCGACGGTTGTCTCGCCTCGTACGGTGAGTAATCGCACGTGGTGACTACGGAGCGGAATCAACCGTGGATCGCCAAACGTCCGGCTCCGCCCCTCTACCCGGGCCACGATCCATCGGTATAGTGGCTCGGTCCCCGGCTTCACAACCGATACGGAGCCGGCCAGATCCCCGCGAGACCAACGGACGGCTTCCTTCCCGGCGGCCCGTCCTGGCCGGGCTCGCGTGGGAGACTGGGACGGTGGGCGACTCGGGTCCTCACGGCGAGTGAGGGCGCGTGTCATGCGGGAGGACATGGGTTGAGGTGACGACAAGCCTCCAGCGCCCGGTAACCAACACAGGCCGGAGCAAGAGCGTGCGGCACGTCGACAGCTTCGAGATCCAGCCGCCGACTCCGCCGTCACACAACGGCGTACCCCGGTCGGCGTGGGCCCGCGCCCGCCGCCGGGTGTCCCGCTGGCACCGTCCCTACATCGCCTTCCTGCTGCTGCTCGACTTCGGCGCGGCGGCCCTGGCCAGCTTCCTGGCCATCCAGATCTTCGAGCAGGCCGCCTCGGGCTTCCGGGCCCAGTCGTGGTTCTACACGGTCGCGTTCGTGCTGCTGCCGCTCGGCTGGTTGATCATCCTGTGGGGCAACCGGGCGTACGACCGGCGCTATCTCGGCCTCGGGCCGGACGAGTTCAAGCGGGTGATCCGAGCCGGCGTGGCGGTCGCGGCCACCGTCTCCTTCATCGCCTTCGCGACCAAGACCTACTCGCTCTCCCGGTGGACGGTGGGCTTCGCCCTGCTCGGGGCGATGCTGCTGATCCTGCTCGGGCGGATGATCGCCCGGTTCCTGCTGCACGTCGTCCGGCGCCGGGCCGGTCAGGCCGGGCACCGGATGGTGCTGGTCGGCACCCTGCCGGAGTGCCTGGAGGTCTACACCGCGGTCACCCGTAACCCCAGCGCCGGCCTGGTGCCGGTCGCCATCCACCTCACCGACGGGTACGCCGCCGCGCGCGGCATGGAGACCCCGGTGCCGGTCTACGCCGGCCGGGACGTGCTCGCTCTGGTGCGGGAGGTCGGCGGCGACACGATCGCGGTGTGCGGCTCGGCCAGCGCCGAGCCGGGCGAGCTGCGCCGGCTGGCCTGGCAGTTGGAGGGCTCCGGCGTCGACCTGGTGGTCGCGCCCCAGCTCACCGACATCGCCGGTCCCCGGGTGCACATCCGGCCGATCGAGGGCCTGCCGCTGCTGCACGTCGAGGAGCCGACCCTGTCGGGCCCGGCGCTGCTGGTCAAGAACCTGATGGACCGGGTGGTCGCGGGGCTCGGGCTGGTGCTGCTGATCCCGCTCTTCCTCGCGATCGCGATCGCCATCCGGATCTCCGACGCCGGGCCGGTCTTCTTCCGGCAGGCCCGGGTCGGCCACGAGGGGCGAACCTTCCGGGTCTGGAAGTTCCGCACCATGTACGTCGACGCCGAGGAGCGACTGGCCGGCCTGGTCGACCAGAACGAGACCGACGGCATGCTGTTCAAGATCAAGCAGGACCCACGGGTGTTCCCGGTGGGCCGTTTCCTGCGCGCCTCCTCGCTGGACGAGCTGCCCCAGCTGATCAACGTGCTCTGGGGCGAGATGTCGCTGGTCGGGCCGCGTCCGCTCCCCGCCGACGACGGTGACTTCCTGGGCGACGTCCGCCGCCGGCTGCTGGTCCGGCCCGGCATCACCGGGCTCTGGCAGGTCTCCGGCCGCTCCGACCTCTCCTGGGACGAGGCGGTCCGGCTCGACCTCTACTACGTCGACAACTGGTCGCTGGCGTACGACCTGAGCATCCTGTGGCGGACCATCGGGGTGGTGGTGGCCCGCAAGGGCGCGTACTAGCGCTCCGGGTCGCCAGCGGTCAGGATCGCTGCGTGGGTGGCAACCTGTCCGCTTTCGTCGGCGTCGTCTCGCTGGTCACCGCGCTCGCCGCGGCGCTCTGGGCGATGCTGCGGCTACGCGCCCGGCGGGGCATCGCCACGGCCACCCAGCGGGCCACGTACGAGGTGCTGCACACCGCCGGGCTGGCCGCCGAGCCGCTGCGGGCCGGGCTGAGTACGGTGGGCGCGGCGAAGGCCGTACGCCATCTGCGGGCCCTGGTCGGCGCGGCCGGGCTGGCCCTGACCGACCGGGAGGCCCTGCTCGCCCTGGACGGACGCGGCGCGCACCACGGTGAGCAGCTGCTCGCGGCGGCCCGGCGGGCGGCGTCCGCCGGCCGGTCGACGGTGCTGGGCGAGTCGGAGCTGCGCTGCGACCTGGTGGACTGCCCGGTCCGGGGGGCGGTGGTGGCGCCGCTGAGCGCGGACGGCCGGGTGGTCGGGGCGCTGGTGGCGATCTCCGACGAGCAGCCGGCCCCGGGGTTGGTGCAGGCCACCCTGGAGACCGCCCACTGGGCCGGTGACCAGCTCGCCCTGGCCGAGCTGGACTCGTCCCGGGAGCGTCTGGCCCGGGCCGAGGTACGCGCGCTGCGGGCCCAGATCAGCCCGCACTTCATCTACAACGCGCTGACCGCGATCGGCTCGTTCGTCCGGACCGACCCGGAGCGGGCCCGGGAGCTGATCCTGGAGTTCGCCGAGTTCACCCGCTACTCGTTCCGGGCGCACGGCGAGTTCACCACGCTCGCCGAGGAGCTGCGCTCGATCGACCGGTACCTGACCATCGAGCGGGCCCGGTTCGGCGAGCGACTCCAGGTGCGCCTCCAGATCGCCCCGGAGGTGCTGCCGGTGACCCTGCCGTTCCTCTGCCTCCAGCCACTGGTCGAGAACGCGGTCCGGCACGGGTTGTCCCGCAAGCCGGGCACCGGCATGGTGAGCATCGAGGCCCGGGACGCGGGCGCGGAGTGCCACATCACCGTGGAGGACGACGGAGTGGGGATGGATCCGACGACGCTGGCCGCCGGCATCGCCGAGCTGGCCGGCAGCGACCCGACCGACGACCCGGGCCAGCACGTCGGCCTCTCGAACGTCGACGAGCGGCTCCGGTCGGCCTTCGGGGACAAGTTCGGCCTGGTCGTCGAGACCGGCCTGGGCTCCGGTACGAAGGTGAGCATGCGGGTGCCGAAGTTCCACCCGGGCGTACGGGCGGGCTCGTGAGCGAGCGCAGCGAGCGGATGGCCGGGTCAGCACGGTGAACACATCCGGTTTCCTCCGGGTGCTGGCGGTGGACGACGAGCCGCCGGCGCTGGACGAGCTGGCGTACCACCTGCGGGCCGACCCGCGGGTGGCCCGGCTGCACACGGCGGGCGACGCGACCGAGGCGCTGCGGGTGCTCCGCGACGGCGACGTGGACGTGGTCTTCCTCGACATCCGGATGCCCGGCCTGGACGGCATGGAGCTGGCCCGGGTGCTGCGCCGGTTCGCCCGGCCGCCGGCGATCGTCTTCGTCACCGCGTACGACGACGGCGCGGTGGACGCCTTCGACCTGGGCGCCACCGACTACGTGCGCAAGCCGGTACGCGCCGAGCGGCTGGCCGAGTCGCTGCGCCGGGTGATCGGCTCCCGGGTGGTGCCGTCGCACCCGGCCGCCCTGGCCCGCGCCGAGGACGACCCGACGATCCCGATCGAGCTGGCCGGCACGACCCGGATGCTGCCCCGCTCGGCGGTGCGCTGGGTGGAGGCGCAGGGCGACTACGCCCGGCTGCACACCGCGGACGCGTCGCACCTGGTCCGGGTCTCGCTGGCCACCCTGGCCGAGCGCTGGGCGGACGCGGGTTTCGTGCGGATCCACCGGTCGTACCTGGTGCAGTTGCGGGTGATCGCCGAGCTTCGGCTGGTCAACTCGGGCTACGTGGTGGTGGTCGACGGCACGGAGCTGCCGGTGAGCCGCCGGCACACCCGCGAGCTGAAGGACAAGCTGGTCCGGGCGGCGAAACAGGACTGGAACCGCTGAGCCGGGTTCAGTCCGAGAGGCGGAACCGGGTCCAGTCTCTGCCGTCCGTGGTGAGCTGCACGTGGTCCGCGCCCAGCACCGTCATGTCGTCCCGGCCGTAGAGCCACACGTATCCGGGGGCACCGCCGGCCGCGCCGTCCAGCCGGTCGTACTCGCGCGCCGTGGTGAAATGCCGCCCGGCGTCCCGGCTGACCAGGGCCTTCGACCTGCTCGACGCCATCTGCATGTGCCCCGACTCGGCGAGCAGCAGCGAGCCGTCCGAGCCGACGACGAGAGACCTCATCTCCAACGAGTTGGGCAGGTCCGTGCCGACGTCCACCCAGGTCCGCCCGCCGTCGGTGGTCCGCAGCAGCTGCGACGTGCCCTCGACCCGCATCGGCTGAGCACCGGGCGGCGGCGGAGGCGCGATCAACAGGTACGCCTCCCGGTCGCTGACCCCCGTCACCGCGATCACGTCCGCTCCGACAGCCGGCCGCCAGGTGTTCCAGGTGGCCCCCCGGTCGGTACTGCGCGCGACCACCATGCTGCCGTTCAGTTCCCCCGGCCAGTAGGTCATCCAGATCGTCCCGTCCGCAGCCGGGTAGATGCTGGACGGCGGATACGGCACCGGTGGCCTGCCGTCGAGCCGGTACACCGTCCCCGTCGCCGGGTCCACGGCCACCGGCTCACGCAGCGCGCCGCAGCTCCGCTGGCAGAAGACCGGCCGGGCCTTCTCCGGGAAGGCGGCGACGGTCACCATGGCCTGCTCGGCTTCCCGCCAGGTGCGGCCGTAGTCGGTCGAGAGCTGGAGCCGGTCGCCGTCGCGAACCAGGTAGGAGCGCTGCCCGAGCACCGAGAAGTCCGGAAAGCCGAACGGGTTTCCCTCGGCGTCCTTGCCGCAGCGGGTGCTGTCGTAGCGGGCCGCGTCGTAGTCGCTCCAGCTCCGCCCGCCGTCCTCGGTGTGGGTGAAGAGCACGCGGCCGCAGCCGTCGTCTCGCACTTGCACGAGGACGCCCGAGTCTGGGCCGGTGATGAAGAGCTGGCCGCCCCGGTCCTGCCTCACCGGAGGCTGGTCCGGGCCGGCCCAGTCGACGCCGCGGGTGCCGGCGGCCAGAGGCAGGGCCGCCATGCTGGCGAAGGCGACGACGAGGGCCAGGGCCACTCCACCGGCGCGGCGTCGACGGCGGGCGCGGGCAGCCGCCCACAGGTCGTCCAGGGGTGGCTGTCGGACGGCGTCGGCGACCGTGTCGACGTCGAAGCCGGTGAACTCACGATCGGACATCGGTCCTCCCGGTGCTGCGCGTGGCGGCGATGGCGGTGTCGGTGTCGGGGTCGGCGAGCAGCCCGGCCAGGGCCTGCCGCCCGCGGGAGAGTCGGGACTTGACGGTGCCGGTCGACACGCCGAGCGTCGCCGCGACCTCGTCCACCGGCAGGTCGACCAGGTAGTGCAGGGCCAACGCGTGGCGCTGCCCTTCGGGCAGTTCGCGCAGCGCGGCCAGCAGGGCGAGGTGCTCGGGTGACCGGTCGGCGACGGCGGGCGCCGGACCGATACGCCGCAGCAGGGTGTCCAGCACCCGGCGGCGCCGGTGCCGGCTGCGTGCGACGTTCACCGCCACCCGGCGCAGCCAGGCCTCCGGGTTGTCCAGGCCGGCGAAGCGGCGTGGCGTGCCCAGCGCCCGGGTGAACGCCTCCTGGACCGCCTCCTGCGCCTCGTGCAGGTCGCCGGTCACCGCGTACAACTGCACGACCAGCCGGCGGTAGCAGGCGGCGTACAGCTCGGAGATCAAGTCGCCGTCGGACACCGTCACCTCCCCTCTCCACCTCTTCCACTCACGGGAGGAGCGAAAGGTTCCGGCGACCGGTCAGAAGATGTCGACCACCGCCGTCGTCCACCACGAATCTCCGCCCGTCCACCGGGTTGTCCACAGGAGTGAGACGTTCTCCACAGGTTGTCCACAGGGCGGGTCGCGGGCCGCGTCGGTCGATGCCCCGCCCGGGCCCTTGACATTTACGTTGATCAGGCGAGACTGCCGGGGATGACCGGAGCGGACAAGCAGGGCGTTCCGGGGCGGCCGGCCGAGGCCGTTCCGGTGCCGGCGCCGCGCGCCGCCCAGCCGCCTCGGCGTACCCGGATCGTGCTTGCCGAGGTGTCCCGGTCGGCCAGCCGGGCGGACCGTACCCGTTCGGAACTGACCCAGCAGACCCGGGTCGGCGAGGCGCTGGTCCAGGGCCTGGTCCGGGCCCAGCTCGCGCTGGCGCTGCGGCTGAGCCTGCTGGTGCTGATCGGACTGGGCGGCCTGCCCTGGCTCTTCGCCATCGCACCCGCGCTCGGGCGCACCACGGTGCTCGGCATCAACCTGCCCTGGCTGCTGCTCGGGGTGGCCGCCTTCCCGTTCCTGATCGGGGTCGGCTGGGCGTACGTGCGGCTGGCCGAACGGAACGAGCAGGACTTCACCGACCTGGTCCAGCGGCCGGAGCACTGAGGTGGGCAACCCGTACGTCGTACCGGCCATCGTGGCGGTCACCCTGGTCACGGTCGGCATCGGCTTCTACGGGCTGCGCCTGGCCCGGACCACGTCCGACTTCCTGGTCGCCTCCCGGGCGGTCAGCCCCACCTGGAACGCCGCCGCCATCGGCGGGGAGTACCTGTCGGCGGCGAGCTTCCTGGGCGTGGCCGGCCTGATCCTCAAGTACGGCGTGGACGTGCTCTGGTACCCGGTCGGCTTCGCCGCCGGCTACCTGGCGCTGCTGCTCTTCGTGGCCGCCCCGCTGCGCCGCTCCGGGGCGTTCACCCTGCCGGACTTCTGCGAGGTGCGGCTCGGCTCGCGCCGGCTACGGAAACTGGCCACCGTCTTCGTGATCTTCATCGGCTGGCTCTACCTGGTGCCGCAGCTCCAGGGGGCGGGGCTGACCCTGTCGACGGTGGCCGGCTCGCCGTACCCGGTGGGTGCGCTGCTGGTCGCCGTGGTGGTGACGGCGAACGTGGCGCTGGGCGGGATGCGGGCGATCACCTTCGTCCAGGCGTTCCAGTACTGGCTGAAACTGACCGCGCTGGCCGTACCCGCGATCTTCCTGGCGCTGCAGTGGCAGGCCGACGCCCGCCCGGCGGTGACCCCGCCCGACGGGCCGGCGTTCCGGGCCGCGACCACCGTCGTGGTCGAGCACCGCGCGACCCTCACCTTCCCCGACGGCGGCGTCCGGGAGGTACGCCCCGGCGACCGCCTCGACTTCGCCACCGGCGATCCGGTGCCCCAGGTCTCCGGCACCGCCATCGACGCGACGGACTGGCTGCTGCCGGCCACGGCCGGGAAGGACGACCAGGGACTGTTCGGCACGTACTCGCTGATCCTGGCCACCTTCCTCGGCACCATGGGGCTGCCGCACGTGCTGGTGCGCTTCTACACCAACCCGGACGGCGCCGCCGCCCGCCGCACCACCCTGGTGGTGCTCGCCCTGGTCGGCCTCTTCTATCTGCTGCCCACCATCTACGGCGTGCTGGGCCGGATCTACACGCCGCAGCTGCTGGTCACCGGTCAGACCGACGCGGTGGTGGTGCTGCTGCCCGAGGCCGCGCTCGGCCACGGCCCGGCGGCCCGGCTGCTCGCCGCACTGGTCGCCGCCGGGGCGTTCGCCGCCTTCCTCTCCACCGCGTCCGGACTGCTCACCAGCGTGGCCGGGGTGATCTCCACGGACGTGCTGGGTCGCGGCTCGGTCCGCGGCTTCCAGTTGGCCACGGTGATCGCCGGCGGGGTGCCGGCGGTGCTCGCGCTGAACGTCTCCGGGCTGGACGTGTCCGAGGTGGTGGGGCTGGCCTTCGCGGTGGCCGCGTCGAGCTTCTGCCCGCTGCTGGTGCTGGGCATCTGGTGGCGCGGGCTGACCGACCTGGGCGCCGCCGCCGGGGTGCTGGTCGGCGGCGGGGCCGCGATCGGGGCGGTGCTGCTCACGGTGCTGGGTCCGCCGCTGACCGGCTGGCCGGCCACGCTGACCACCCAGCCGGCCGCGTGGACCGTGCCGCTCGCGTTCACGGTGATGGTGGCGGTGTCGATGGCCACCCGGCGCCGACTGCCGGCCGACGTCGGGGTGACGATGCTCCGCCTGCACACCCCGGAAGCACTCCGCCTGTAGGAAGAGGACCTGCGGCATGCCCATCACGCGACACCGGCGCGGTCGCCGGGGTCACGGTGACGCTGGCGCCGACCTGACGTCGCCGGTGCGGCATACGGCTCGGGTATGAGGTGACATCATCCTTCCGCCGGAGCGTCGGCTGGCCGGCGCGAGATACGGTCGGGCTCATGACCCACGAGCACCCCGCGCTGTCTCTCCGTGGCCTGGCAAAGCGGTTCGACACCAAGATCGCTGTCGCCGGGGTCGACCTGGACGTGCCGGCCGGGTCGTTCTACGGGCTGCTCGGCCCGAACGGGGCCGGCAAGACCACCACCCTCTCGATGGCCGTCGGCCTGCTGCGGCCCGACGCCGGCCAGGCCCGGGTGCTCGGGTACGACGTCTGGGCCGATCCGGTCCACGCCAAGGGCCTGCTCGGCGTGATGCCGGACGGCGTACGGCTCTTCGACCGGCTCAGCGGGGCGGAGCTGCTGGCGTACCACGGTCTGCTGCGCGGCATGGACCCGGCGGTGGTCGACCAGCGCGCGGCGGAGCTGCTCGACGTGCTCGCGCTGACCGACGCCGGCCGTACCCTGGTGGTCGACTACTCGGCGGGCATGAAGAAGAAGATCGGCCTGGCCTGCGCGCTGCTGCACGGCCCCCGGCTGCTGGTGCTCGACGAGCCGTTCGAGGCGGTCGACCCGGTCTCGGCGGCGCTGATCCGCGACATCCTGCACCGCTACGTCGTCGGCGGCGGCACGGTCGTCTTCTCCAGCCACGTCATGGAGGTCGTCGAGCGGCTCTGCTCGCACGTGGCGATCCTCGCCGACGGGCGGATCAAGCGGGTCGGCACGCTCGACGAGGTACGCGGCACCCGGTCCCTGGAGGAGGTCTTCGTCGAGGTCGTCGGCGGCCGGACCGCGACCGGTCAGGAGCTGTCGTGGCTGTCCCGGTAACCGCGCCCGAGCGGCCGGCCCGCCGGGTCTCCGCCCGGCACTTCGTCCGCCTCAAGCTGCGGGTGCTGGGCAACAACTTCCGTGGCCAGGGGTGGCGGATCGCGCTCTTCGTGGTCGGCGTCGTGGTCGGGCTCTGGTTCGCCACCGGCGGCTTCTTCGCCCTGGCCGCGCCCGGCCTGGCCGGCGAGCCCCGGTACGCGCTCATGGTCGCGGCCTTCGGCGGGGGCCTGCTGGTGCTGGGCTGGCTGCTGCTGCCGCTGGTCTTCTTCGGCGTGGACGAGACGCTCGATCCGGCCCGGTTCGCGCTGCTCCCGCTCTCCCGCCGCACCCTGGTCACCGGCCTGTACGCCGCCGCCCTGGTCAGCGTCCCGGTGCTGGCGACGCTGATCGCGGTCGCCGGGCTGGTGGTCACCGCCGGTGCGCTGGGCGGCTGGCCGGCCGCGCTGGTCGCCGCCGTCGGGGTGGTCGCCGGGCTGCTGCTCTGCGTGGCCGCCGCCCGCGCGGTGACCAGCGCCTTCGCCACCATGCTCCGCTCCCGCCGGGTACGCGACCTGGCCGCCGTCCTGCTCGCGGTGCTCGCCGCGCTGCTCGGGCCGTTGCAGATCGCGGTGACCGCCGCCGTCAGCCAGGCCGACTGGGGCCGGCTGGCCGGGGTGGCCCGGGTCGTCGGGTGGACCCCGTTGGGGGCACCCTGGACGGCCGGGATCGACGTGGCCGAGGGCCGGGCCGGGGCCGCCGTCCTCAAGCTGCTGATCACCGTGCTGACCGTCGGCGCGCTGCTCTACTGGTGGTCGCGGTCGCTGGAGTCGGCGATGGTGGGTGCGGCCAGCGCCGGCCCGGCGCGAAACCAACGCGGCACGGTCGGCGGGGCCGTCGCCCAACTGTTCCCGCGCGCGGTGAGCTGGGCGCGGCGGGACCGGTTCGGCGCGCTGGTGGCCCGGGAGTGCCGCTACTGGTGGCGGGACGCCCGCCGCCGGGCCAACCTGATCACCATCGCGGTGGTCGGCATCTTCGTGCCGGTAATGGTCAACCTGGGCGGCGCCGGCTTCGCTGCCAGCGCCGAGGAGGGCTTCTCCGTCACCGGTGAATCGTCACCCGTGCTGGCCAGCCTGTCGATGATCTTCGTCGGCGTACTCGCCTCGCTCACCGTGGCCAACCAGTTCGGCTTCGACGGCAGCGCGTACGCGGCCAACGTGGTGGCCGGCGTGCCGGGGCGGCTGGAGCTGCGCGCCCGGATGACCGCGTTCGCGATCTACGTGGTGCCGCTGCTCGGCGTGGTCGCGATCATCGTGGCCACCGTGCTGGGGCATCCCGGCTGGCTGGGCATGATGGCCGGCACGCTGCTCGCCGCGTACGGCATCGGGCTGGCGATCAACGGATTCATCTCGGTGCTCGGCGCGTACGCGCTGCCGGAGACGAGCAACCCGTTCGCGATGAACACCGGCGCCGGGGTGGCGAAGAGCCTGTTCACCCTGCTCTCCATGATCGCCTCGGCGGCCGTGGCGGTGCCCATGGTGGTCGCCGCGGCGCTGCTCGGCGACGTCTGGCTCTGGCTGGCCCTGCCGGTCGGCCTGGCGTACGGGCTGGGAGCCGCGCTGCTCGGCACCTACCTGGCCGGGGACGTGCTGGACCGCCGCCAGCCGGAACTGCTCACGGCGGTCACCCCCCGCCGCTGACCCGGTCTGTACAACTCCCGCTCACCGCGCAGATCTTGGAGCCAACTGGCCCCTGGAGGGGCCTGTCCACCGGAGGCGTCGTCAGCGCGCCCGGCCGGCCCGGGCGACGGCCAGGAATGTGCGCCAGGCGTCCGGGGTGAAGGAGAGCGTCGGGCCGGAGCGGTCCTTGCTGTCCCGGACCAGCACCGCCCCGGGCAGATTGTCCGCCACCTCGACGCAGTTGCCCCCGGAGTCGGTCGAACGGGACGACGTACGCCAGCTGGGCTCGGCGATGGTCATGGCGTCACCTTCAACTTCCGGATCAGATCCAGCGAGGCTCCCGTGGACAGCGCTTCGCCGAGGAGGCTATCCCACTTCCGCTCAATCAAGCCGATCGTTTCCGGGTCGTCGACGACGTGTCCGCGGGCAGCGTTCTCCAGGTAGAGCACCCGCTCACCGTCCGGCAACTCGGCCAGCACGAAGCCGCCGCCAAGCCCCGCGTGCTCGCCGGTGGCCAGCGGAATCACGTGCAGGCGCAGGGCCGGAAGTTCCGCCACCTCCAACAACCGCCCGAGTTGAGCGTCGAGCACCGCCGGTCCGCCCACCGGCCGCCGCACGGCGGTTTCGTCCAGCAGAAAGACGCAGTGCGGTGGCTGGTCACGGTGCAGCAACTGTTGGCGTTCCATCCGAACAGCCACCAGTTCGTCCACCACGGCCGGTGGATGGAGGCCGCCGGTGGAGATGACCGCCCTCGCGTAATCCTCGGTCTGGAGGAGACCGGGCATCAGGCACGCCTCGAAGGCTCGCAGCCTCGTCGCCTGCTGCTCGTAACCTCGCCAGGGCACGAACCACGACGGCCCGCGCTCCCGATCCGCCGCTTCGAGCAGATTGGCGAGGAGGCCGCCGGTGCCGAGGGCCTGGTCGGCGGCGAGGGCGAACTCCATGGTCGGCCGGCGACGGCCGGTCTCGATCGCGGCGACGGTGGACGGGCTCCACCTGATCAGCGTGGCGAGCCCTTCCTGCGAGACGTCCGCGCCGGCCCGAGCCGCCTTCAGCGCCCGGATCCACATCTCGATCTTCATCCTTACGTCTCCGGTAAGTACGTGACCGCGCTGCGTAGTAAGCCCTGGCATCCTCCCCTGCCCGCGCCGTCGAGTCCAGGGTGGAGACACGCGGCCCGGCTGGTGGAGGCGACGCCCGGCGGCTGGGTCCTGCGTCGGGTCGCCCCGGTCATTCCCCGGGCCGGGGCGACCCCCGAACCCCTGGGAGGTGGGCGATGTTCGGGTTCATTCGCCGCAGGAACGCGGCGCTGTGGTCGTACCGGAGGAAGAAGCCGGCGGCGACGACCACCGCGACCGGTCCGGAGCGACCGAACCAGCCGCCGGCATGGGCGACCGCGCCGACGGTGGCCTTTCCGCGACCGGGCCGCGCCGGCTGGCTCACCCCCGCTCAGACCTGGCGGGCGAACGGCGGCCGATGGTGATCGTGATCCGGGCGAGTCGCGGCGGGGAGGCATCCGCTCCCGCCAGCGTGATGCCTCTGAGGCATAAATATGCCTCTGCGTCATCACGCTCATTCGACTTGTCGCCTCTCGCGGTCGACCCGCCCGAGCAGGCCGACCCGCCCGAGCAGGCCGACCCGCCGGAGCGGATTGACCCGCAGGGGCAGGACGGTGAGCGGCGGTGAGGCGGGCGCATCTGCCGATGCGGCCGGCGTGGCGGTGCCGGGTGTGCGGGGCGCACTGGCCGTGTCAACCGGCCCGGCTCGGCCTGCTGGTCGAGTACCGGCACGACCGCACGGCGCTGCTGGTGTACCTGGGCGGGCTGATGGCCGAAGCCGGCGAACAGCTCGGGCACGCCACCGGCCTGTACGAGCGCTTCCTCGGCTGGGCGCGGGCCCGGGGCGGCACAATGTTTCACGTGAATCATGAGCCGGGCGCCGAGATCCACCACACCGACCCGTTCGCGGCGCCGGCCGGGCAGCGGTCGCCGGTACGCCGGCTGCGCGGGCGGCTGGCCGCCCCGGTGACCCTGTGGACGGCCCCCGGGCCGGCCGGGCTGACCGTCTCGTCCACCCTGGTCGCCGAGGGAGAGCCGGACCGACTGCTCGGGCTGATCGACCCGGAGTCGGATCTGTGGGCGGCCGTCGAGGAGGCGGGACGGTTCGCCGTCGCGCCGTTGGGGCCGCCGCACCGGCAGCTCGCCGACCGCTTCGCCGGCCTCTTCCCGTCGCCTGGCGGGCTCTTCGCCATCGGCTCGTGGACCGACACCCCGTACGGTCCGGTGCCGTCCGACGCGGGCGGGTGGGCCGGCTGCCGGCTCGACGCCGCCCGGGAGTACGGCTGGGGCCTGCTGGTCGAGGCCACGATCGAGGCGGTCGACCTGGCCGAGGAGACCGCCCCGTTGCTGCACTACCGGGGCCGCTACCGCGAGCTGGACTGACCGGGCGCCGGCCGGCCCAGCGGCAACCGGTGAACGGAGTGATCTGAGTCACTCGGCGCAAAGGGGCGACCGTTCGGCGCAGGGGGTGACCGGCGTCGATCTGCACCTTCCCCAGCGGGGAGCGCGCTCTCTACCGTGCGCGAAACTCCCCACGCCTTGCGAAGGTGGTGATCCACAGATGTCCACGGACACACCCGCGTCCGCGCCGGCCGAGTCCGCGGCGGAGCGGTACCTCGCCGTACAGCGGTCGGACGAGTTCGCCGGGTTGCGGCGCGCGCTGCGCGGTTTCGTCTTCCCGATGACCGTCGCGTTCTTCCTGTGGTACGCGCTCTACGTCATCCTCTCCGCGTACGCGCGGGGCTTCATGGGCACGAAGATCTTCGGGAACGTCAACGTCGCCCTCGTCTTCGGCCTGCTCCAGTTCGTCTCGACGTTCGTCATCGCCTGGCTCTACTCGCGGTTCGCCGACCGGCGGATCGACCCGGTCGCCGACCGGATCCGGACCGAGATCGGGGAGGTGACCCATGAGCACGGTGCTCGCGGCTGAGGCGGGCAGCACCACCGCCCGCAACCTCACCATCACGCTCTTCCTGATCTTCGTGGCGATCACGCTGGCGATCACCGTCTGGGCCAGCCGGCAGACGAAGACCGCCACCGACTTCTACGCCGGCGGCCGTTCCTTCTCCGGCTTCCAGAACGGCATGGCGATCGGCGGCGACTACATGTCGGCCGCGTCCTTCCTCGGCATCGCCGGCATCATCGCCCTCTACGGCTACGACGGCTTCCTCTACTCGATCGGCTTCCTGGTCGCCTGGCTGGTCGCGCTGCTGCTCGTCGCCGAACTGCTGCGCAACTCCGGCCGGTACACGATGGCCGACGTGTTGGCGTTCCGGATGCGCCAGCGCCCGGTCCGGACGGCGGCGGCGGTGTCCACCATCACCGTGTCGATCTTCTATCTGCTGGCCCAGATGGTGGGCGCGGGCGCGCTGGTCGCGCTGCTGCTCGGCATCAAACCGGGCACCACCTTCCTCGGCATGGGCGCCGACACCGCGAAGGTCGCCACCATCATCCTGGTCGGCGCCCTGATGATCATCTACGTCACCGTGGGCGGCATGAAGGGCACCACGTACGTCCAGATCGTCAAGGCGTTCCTGCTCATGGGCGGCGCCGTCGTGATGACCCTGCTGGTGCTGGCGCACTTCAAGTTCAACCTGTCGTCGCTGCTCGGCGAGGCGGCGAAGTCCTCCGGGAAGGGAGCCGCGTTCCTCGAACCCGGACTCCGCTACGGAGTGGAGACGCCCGGCGACGCGCTGAAGACCTTCTACAGCAAGATGGATCTGCTGTCGCTGGGCATCGCCCTGGTGCTCGGCACGGCCGGTCTGCCGCACATCCTGATCCGCTTCTACACGGTGCCGACGGCGAAGGCGGCCCGCAAGAGCGTGCTCTGGGCGATCGGCATCATCGGCACCTTCTACCTGCTCACCCTGGCGCTGGGCTTCGGCGCGGCGGCGATGGTCGGCGGCGAGGCGATCACCGCACAGGACAAGGCCGGCAACACCGCGGCGCCGCAGCTCGCCGAGGCGCTGGGCCTCAAGTTCCTCGGCGGCGACCTGGGCGGGGCCACCCTGCTGGCGATCATCGCGGCGGTCGCGTTCGCCACCATCCTGGCGGTGGTCGCCGGGCTCACCCTGGCCTCGTCGTCCAGCCTGGCGCACGACTTCTACGCCAACGTCGTCAAGGACGGGCAGGCGTCCGAACGGCAGGAGGTGAACGTCGCCCGGATCTCCGCCCTGGTGATCGGCGCGGTCTCCATCGTACTGTCGATCTTCGCGCAGAGCCTGAACGTGGCGTTCCTGGTGGCACTGGCCTTCGCGGTCGCCGCCTCGGGCAACCTGCCGGCGATCCTGTACAGCCTCTTCTGGAAGCGGTTCAACACCTCCGGCGCGGTGTGGGCGATCTACGGTGGCCTGCTCGCCGCCGTGGTGCTGGTCTTCTTCTCGCCGGTGGTGTCCGGGGCGCAGACGGCCATGTTCCCCGACCACGACTGGCACTGGTTCCCACTGTCGAACCCGGGCATCATCTCGATCCCGATCGGCTTCCTCTGTGGCTGGATCGGCACCCTGCTGTCCAAGGAGCAGGACGAGGAGAAGTACGCCGAACTGGAGGTACGCGCACTCACCGGCGCGGGCGCGCACTGAGCCGCGCTGTCAACAGGGGCCCCCTGCGCTACGCGAGGCGTTGACAGGGGGCCCCTCCCTGCCTGTATAGGCTGGCCGGCATGAAGGTTGCTCCCCGATTCGGGTCCGGACACCGCGTCCTCGTCACCGGCGGCGCCGGCTTCGTGCCGTCGCACCTCGTCGACCGGCTCATCGAGCGTGGCTGCACGGTGGTGGTGCTGGACAACTTCGTGACCGGCTCGAAGGACAACGTCGCGCACCTCCTGGAGAAGCCGACCTTCACGCTGATCGAGGCGGACATCTCCGAGGGGCTGCCGACCGACCACCCGGCCATGGCCGAGCGGTTCGACGCGATCCTGCACATGGCCTCCCCGGCCAGTCCCACCGACTTCGAGAAGCTGCCGGTGGAGATCCTGCGGGTCGGCTCGGTCGCCACCCTGCACCTGCTGGAGCGGGCCACCGCCGACGGCGCCCGGTTCCTGATGGCCTCCACCTCCGAGGCGTACGGGGACCCGAAGGAGCACCCGCAGCGCGAGACCTACTGGGGCAACGTCAACCCGATCGGCATCCGGAGCGTCTACGACGAGGCGAAGCGCTTCTCGGAGGCGGCCACCATGGCGTACCACCGCAGCCGGGGCACGGACACCGCCATCGTCCGGATCTTCAACACGTACGGCCCGCGGATGCGGCCGGACGACGGCCGCGCCATCCCCACCTTCATCTCCCAGGCGCTGCGCGGCGAGCCGATCACCGTGCACGGCACCGGCAACCAGACCCGCTCGATCTGCTACGTGGACGACCTGGTCCGAGGCATCCTGCTGCTGCTCGACTCCACCGAGACCGGCCCGATCAACTGCGGCACCGAACACGAGATGTCGATGCGGCAGCTGGCCGAGACGATCGTGTCGCTGACCGGAAGCACGTCGGAGGTGAGCTACATCACCCGGGCCGCGGACGACCCGGAGATGCGTCGCCCCGACCTCACGCTCGCCCGCGAGCTGCTCGGGTACGAGCCCACCGTGACGCCCGAAGACGGCCTGCGACGCACAATCGAGTACTTCCGCGGGCGGCTAGGGTACTGACCCCGGCTGGGAGGAGGCTGACACCCGGTTCCGCCTGACGGCGGGACTGGTCCGGCCGACCTACCCTCGGTTGCATGTCAGCGACCACGCCTGCCGACTTTCCGCACCCCCACCTGAGTCGGAACGCGGGCCCCGCCTCGGTCCCCGCCCCCGCCCGGGGCACCGCCGGGCGCGCCCGCGTCGCCGACGCCCGCCGGGTTCCGGCGTACGACGGAGAGCCTCGCCGGGGCGGGCCGGCCGGCCCCGGTGGACCCTCCGGACCGGGCGGGCCGGGCGGCCCCGGCGGTGACCCGGGACGCCCTGGTCCCCGCCCGCGCTGGGGGCGGATCGCGCTGGTGGCCGGCGTGGCGGTGCTGGTCCTCGCGTTGCTCGGCGGCGCCGGGGCCTGGTTCTACGCCCGCAGCCTCGACGACGACCTGGCCCGGACCGACCCCTTCTCCGAGATCACCGGCGGACGGCCGGCCAAGAAGGTCGACGGCGCGCTCAACATCCTGATGGTCGGCACCGACTCCCGGGACCCGGACGCCTCGATGGACAAGGCCGGCGAGTGGCGCGCGGACACGCTGATCCTCATGCACGTCCCGGCCGACCACAAGAAGGCCTACCTGGTCTCCATCCCGCGTGACCTGTACGTGCCGATCCCCCAGAACGCCGGCGCGTCCTGCGACTCCGGCTCACGCAACAAGATCAACGCGGCCTTCGCGTGGGGTGGTCTGCCGCTCGCGGTGAAGACCGTGGAGTGCTTCACCGACGTCCGGATCGACCACGTCATGGCGATCGACTTCGGCGGGTTCAAGGAGGTCACCGACGCCCTCGGCGGCGTCGACCTCAAGGTGGACCGGACCATCACCTCGATCCACAAGCCGCACCGGAAGTTCACCAAGGGCGTGAACCACATGAACGGCGCGGAGGCCCTGGACTGGGTGCGGCAGCGCAAGCAGTTCCCCGACGGCGACTTCGCCCGTATGCGCCACCAGCAGGAGTTCCTCAAGGCGCTGATGGACAAGGCGGCCAGCACCGGCACATTGACCAACCCCAAGAAGCTGAACAATTTCCTCAAGGCGGTCACCAAGGCGGTCCGGGTCGACCAGGAATTCTCCCTCACCGACATGGCGCTCGAGTTCCGGAACCTGCGCGGTGACAACCTGACCTTCATCACCAGCCCCAACCTCGGCGGCCGGGACGTGGACGGGCAGTCCGTGGTGGTCTCCGACCGGGAGAAGGCACTGGCGATGTACCAGGCGATCAGCGCGGACACGATGGCCGAGTGGGTGAAGGCCAACCAGCAGGGCGACGGTACCGGCAACGGCGGCTGACGCGAGCGCCGCGCTGGCCACCACCCACCCCGGAAGCAGCTCGGCCGGTCGGCGGTCAAGGCTTGCCCCTCGGCGAGCCAACCGCCGACCGGCTGTTTTCAATTGGCTGTTCGGTCATTTCAGCGACACGAGCATCGAGATCTGCGGGAATAACTTGCGGACGAGGTCGCGAGAATGGAAGCGGGTACGTAAAGTGGTCCCGCCCCCGATCACGAGCTGGAGCACGCATGCCGGTTCAGACCAGCCGTCGCCCTCCGTCATTGGAGCCCGGCCCACCCGGGCGGGTGCCGCCGACCGTTCCGCCCCAGCCCGGCCCCGGCAATCAGGGCCCGGGCAAACAGCGCCCCGGCGGAGGGAAGAGGAAGCGCACCAAGCGCAAGGACCCGCTGTGGGCCCGGCTCACACTGATCTTCGGCGCGGTGCTGATGATGAGCAGCGGCATCGCAATCGTCGGCAGCAAGGCGCTGATCGGTCAGGCCACCAGCAGCATCGACCAGGGCAACCTGATCGGCGCGGCGGGCAAGACCGAGGCCGAGGGCGGCAAGAACCTGGACGGCCCCATCGACATGCTGCTGCTCGGCGTCGACGCCCGGGAACGCTGGGCCGCCGACAACGTCCGCGCGGACACCATCATCGTCCTGCACATCCCGGCCAGCCACGACCAGGCGTACCTGATCTCGATCCCCCGGGACACCGAGGTGGAGATCCCCGGTCACGGCACCGACAAGATCAATTCCGCCTTCTACTTCGGTGCGCAGAACGGTGGCGGCTGGGAGGGCGGCGCCCAGTTGATGGCCAAGACCATCAAGCAGATGACCGGGATCGGCTTCGACGGCGCCGCGATCATCAACTTCGGCGGTTTCAAGAAAGTCATCGACGCCCTCGGCAGCGTCCGGATCTGCGTGAGCCACGAGGTCGAGTCGCACCACATGTCGCTGGTCGACGGCAAGCCGATGTGGAACGCGGACGCCAAGAAGACCGGCAAGCCGCGTACCAAGGTGGTGCACAAGAAGGGCTGCAAGCAGATGGAGGGCTGGGAGGCGCTCGACTACTCCCGCCAGCGCTACGGCCTGCCCGGCGGCGACTACGACCGCCAGCAGAACCAGCAGCAGCTGATCAAGGCGATGGCGAAGAAGGCCACCGACAAGGGCATGCTGACCAACCCGATCAAGCTGAAGCAGCTGATCAACGCGGCCGGCAAAGCCCTCGTCCTGGACACCGGCAGGGTGGATCCCGCCGACTTCATCTTCACCCTCAAGGGCGTCACCGGTAACGACCTGATCACCCTCCGGACCAACGGCGGCAAGTACGCCACCAACGCCAACGACCGGGAATCGCTCAACGAGCTGAGCAAGCAGATGTTCGCCGCGGTCAGGGAGGACAAGCTCGCCGACTTCGTGGTCGCGAACCCGGAGGTCCTCTCCACCAGAAAGTGAGCGTGACCCGGCGGTAGCTGCGGCGAAGCGGCCACCGCCGGGCACGCCGCGCCGTAGCCTGACGTGAGCGGGTCTCACGTCAGCGCTGCGGGGAGGGGCGTCACGTTCAGGCGAGCACGGACCAGGCGCGGGCGGGGGCGACCCGCCCGCTGGACCCGGTTCCTGCTCGGTGGCGGGCTCGCCCTGATCCTGCTCGCCACGCTCGGGCTGGCCGGGCTGCACTGGCTCACCCACCGGTACGACCGTGCGGTGACCAGGCAGGACCTGCTCGACCCGGCTGCCCGGCAGCCGCGGACCGACCTGTCCCGCGGGCTGAACTACCTGCTGATCGGCTCGGATCACCGGCCCGGCGCCAATCCCGACGACCAACGCTCCGACAGCATCCTGATCGTCCACGTGCCGGCCGGCATACGGCAGGCGTACCTGATCTCGATCCCGCGCGACCTGCTCGTCACCGTCCCGCCAGCGCCCGGCTACGGCGGCGGCCCGGACAAGATCAACGCGGCGTACGAGCACGGCGGCGGCGGCGCGGGCGGGGTCCGGCTGCTCTCCGCCACCCTGAGCCAGCTGACCGGGCTCCGCTTCGACGGCGCCGCACTGGTCGACTTCTCCGGCTTCAAGGAGGTCATCGACCTGCTCGGCGGCATCCGGATGTGCGTCGACACCGAGGTCCGGTCGGTCCACACGAACACCCTGTTCACCCCCGGCTGCCAGCAGATGGACGGCGCCCGGGCGCTGGACTACGTCCGCCAGCGCTACGACCTGCCGGGCGGCGACTACGATCGGCAGCGCCACCAGCAGCAGATGCTCCGCGCGGTGCTGGACAAGGCCGGCCAGACGCACCTGCGCGACGACCCGGTCAAGCTCGACCGGGTGCTCCGGGCGGCCGGTGGCGCGCTGACCCTGGACACCAACGGGGTGTCGCTGGACGACCTGCTCGTCGCGTTCCGCGGGCTGCCGTCGGACGCGCTGCACGGGGTCCAGGTCCCCTCGTATCCGCAGATCATCGACGAGGTCTCGTACGTGGTGCTGGACAACGGCGGCGGCGGGCTCTTCGACGCGCTGCGGGCCGCCCGGATGCCGGAGTGGGCCGGGGCAAATCCCCGCTGGGTCAACCGGTTGTGACCGGGACGGCAGTCTAGGCTTGGTAGCCGTGTTCGGACCCCACGTTCCCAGCGTGCCCGCGTCGGCCGTGCCCGACGACGTCTACCTGCTCGACGTCCGGGAGGACGACGAGTGGGCCGCCGGTCACGCGCCGGCCGCCCACCACCTGCCGATGACCGAGCTGCCCGGCCGACTGCCCGAGGTGCCGAGCGACCGCGAGGTGGCCGTCATCTGCCGCTCCGGTGGCCGGTCCGCTCAGGTCGTCGCGTACCTCCTGCGCAACGGCTGGGATCAGGTGCGCAACGTCGAGGGCGGGATGGGTGACTGGGCCGCCGCCGGCCGCCCCGTGGTCACCGACGACGGACAGCCGGGCCGGGTCGTCTGAGGCGCGCCGAGCGGCATGACCACGCCCCTGGTCTTCGCGCACCGCGGCTCCTCGTACGACCTGCCCGAGCACACGCTGGCCGCATACCTGCGCGCGCTCGACGAAGGCGCCGACGGGCTCGAGTGCGACGTCCGGCTGACCCGCGACGGGCATCTCGTCTGCGTGCACGACCGCCGACTGGACCGGACCAGCAACGGCCACGGGCTGGTCAGCGCGCGGACCCTCGCCGAGCTGGAAGCGCTGGACTTCGGCTCGTGGCACCCCGGCGGGGTGGCGGCCGAGGGGGACGAACCGCTCGACGAGTCGCACACCCGGCTGCTCACCCTGGAACGGTTGCTCGACGCCGTGCTGGCCGCCGGCCGGCCGGTCCGGCTGCTGGTCGAGACCAAGCACCCCTCCCGCTACGGCGGGGATGTGGAACGCCGCCTGGTCACCGTGCTGCGCCGGTACGGTCTCGCCGACCCTCGTCCGGACGATCCGGTCCGGGTCACCGTGATGTCCTTCTCCGCGCTCGCCGTACGCCGGATCCGCGACCTCGCGCCCGGCCTGCCCACGGTGCTGCTGCTGGAAGTGCTCCCGCGCTGGCTGCGACTGGGCCGGCTGCCGTTCGGCAGCCGGATCGCCGGGCCGGGGATCGCCCTGGTCCGGGCCCGGCCGCAGCTCGTCCCCGCACTGCGGGCCGCCGGGAACCAGGTCTACGTCTGGACGGTGAACGAGCCGGAGGACCTGGAACTGGTGCTGGCCGCCGGTGTGGACGGCGTGATCACCGACCGGCCCGGCCGGACGCTGGCCCGGCTGGGCCGTTGAGTCTCGTCGATCCGTCCGGCGGCCGGCCCCGCGCCGACCGGAGGGTGCCGCCGGACCGGTCGGCGGGGCAGACTCGGGCCATGCCGGAGCGAACCGACTATCGCGCCCTCATCGCCGGCCACACCGGTGTGATCACGATGATCAATTCCGGTGGCTCCGGGCTGCCCGTGCTCACCCGCCTGCTCCAGGTGGTCGAGCCCGCGGTGGGCGCGGCCGGCCTGGTGTTCGTCGAGTTCACCCCCGCCGGTGGCCGGGTGGTCGCGGCGACCGGCAGCGGCGAGTTCGTCGTCGGTCGTCCGCTACCGCCGGACGACCCGGCCACCGTCCGCCTCCTCTCGGGCCCGGCCGTCCGTGAGGTCCGGATGGACGCCATTCCGGGCACGCTCGCCGACGAACTGGCCGGGCGGGGGCTGTGCCGCATGATCGTGGCCCGGGCCGAGGTCGGCGGCCTCACCGTGGGCAGCCTGCACGCGCTCTACCGCGAGGGGGAGCCGCTCGACGACTCCCAGCGGGCCGTGCTCGGGTACATCTCCGCCTGCATCGCGCACATGTACGGCGACCACACCGGCCTGCCGGTGCACGGCGACGGTCCGGTCGTGGCGGCGCTCGCCGACGGCCTCGCGGTGGTGGACCGGGGGCAGCACGTACGGCTGTGGAACCCGGCCGCCGCGCAGGTGACCGGCCGCCCGGCCGCCGAGGCGCTGAACCGGCCGCTGCCGTTCCCGCTGCCCCCATCCGGGCAGGTGCTGGACCACCGGCTGCCGGACGGGCGCTGGCTGCGGATCACCTCCGGGGAGCTGCCCGGCCCGGGCGCGCTACGCGTGGTCACCTTCCGCGACATCACCGACCAGCAGCGCCGCGAACACGACCTGGACCTCTTCGTCGCGGTGACCAGCCACGAGCTACGTACCCCGGTCACCGTGATCAAGGGGTACGCGGACACCCTCACCGACCACTGGGAGTCGCTCAACGACGACGACCGGCGGCACGCCGCCCGGATCATCGGGCAGCGGACCAACGAGCTGGCCCGGCTGGTCGACCGGCTGCTCACCGCCGCCACCGAGCACCAGCGCGGGGAGCCGGCCGCCCCCTTCGACCTCGCCGACGCGCTGCGGGCGGCGGTCACCGCCCTACCGGCGGACGTCCGGCACCGGATCGTCCTCGACCTGCCGGCCGACCTGCCCAAGGCGCTCGGCGACCGGCACAGCCTGGCCACCATGCTCACCGAGCTGAGCACCAACGCCGAGAAGTACTCCCTGCCCGACACCCCCATCGAGGTCACCGCCGAGGCGAACGAGCGGACGGTGTCCTTCCGGGTGGCCGACCGGGGCATCGGCATCCGGCCGGAGCACGTGGAACGGGCGTTCGACCGGTTCTGGCAGGGCGAGTCGGGCGACCGGCGGCGCTACCCGGGGGCCGGACTCGGTCTCTATCTCGTCCGCCAGATCGTTGAACAGCAGAATGGATGGGTATCCCTCCGACCGAGAGCCGGTGGGGGTACGGTCGCAGAGGTGTGGCTGCCCCGGGCGTGACCGGGCGGCTGCGGGGCGGGGAAGGAACGACGGTGTCGACGGGTTCGGCCGAGCGGTCGTGGTGCGTGGTGGTGCCGCACCACGCGACCGGCGCGCGCCTGGCCCGGCACCGGCTCGCCGACGAGCTGGCGGACGTCGTACCCCCGGCTTTGCTGGCGGACCTCGTCGCGGTCCTCGCCGAACTGGTGGGCAACGCCGTACGCCACGCCGATCCCCTGCCCGGTGGGGTGGTCCGGGTGGCCTGGCGGCTGCGCCCCGTGGCCGGCGGACAGAGCGTGCAGCTCCGGGTCACCGACGGCGGTTCCCTCTCCGGCCCGTTGCTGCGGCCGTCGACTCCCGACTCGATCGACGGGCGCGGGCTGCACATCGTCGCCGGCCTGGCCGACCGTTGGGGGGTCGAGCGCGACGGCCTGGGCCAGAGCGTCTGGGCGGAGTTCGGTCCGGTCCGTTCGCCGCGGCCGGATCTTTTGGTGGCCGGCTGAGCGGAGCCGGGAGGCGGGTCCTGCCCACGTCGGCACGGCCGGGCATCTAGGCTGTCTCGCCATGAGCGAGCGCAGCAAGCGTCGAAAGAGCCAGCGGGCCGCCACCGAGGCCACCCCGAAGCGGGAGAAGGTGCGCGACGTCTTCGTGCCCCGACCGTTCGAGGGGCTGGCCGACGAGCCGGAGTGGATCGCCCTGCGCGAGCTGGTCCCGGCCGCCTCCGCGCCGCTGAAGCTGACTCCCGAGCTGGTCGAGGAGTACGGCGAGCGGCAGGTCACCCTGGCCACCGTGCTGCCGATGGCCGCCCCGGCGATGACCAAGCCGGACGGCCGGGTCTTCATCGGCCTCCAGCGGCACCAGCAGTCCGGGGACGTCTCCCGGGACCTGGCGGACGCGCTGCTCTGCGCGCTGCGTACCGAGCCGGGCGGCCAGGTGTCGGTGCCGCCGCTGCCCGGCCCGGGCCCCCGGCTCCAGGACGTCCTGGTCGACGGCCCGCTGGAGATCACCATGCACGACGGGTTCGAGTTCTGGCTCGACCCGGGCGCGGCCGACGACCCGAACGTGCAGGCTTCGCTGGAGCGGGCCAACGCGGCGGTCTACCCGACGGTGAAGCTGGCGGCGGCGCGGGCCGCGTACTGGTGCCAGGTGCCGGAGAAGGCGCACGTGCGCTGGGTGCTGCCGGACGACGAGGATGCCGCGCTCGACGCGCTGTCCCGGCTGAGCGCGGCCGGCACGCTGGCCCTCGGCGACAACACCCGCTTCGCCGGCATGTTCCGGGCGCACGGCCGCCTGGTGCCGGTCTGGGACCTGCCCGAGGACGTACCGGCCGCCGACTGGGAGGAGCCGGTGACCGAGTTCGCCAAGCGGTACGCCGAGGCGCTGGCGGAGCAGGGGCCACTGGACGCCGCCGGGCGCCGCGCCCGGCAGGGCCTCCTCGGCCGCCAGCTCACCCTCCGCTGAGCTGAAAGGAAGGGACCCTTGTTAACAGACGTCTGTTAACAAGGGTCCCTTCCTTTCACCGACGCAGCGGCTCGCGGACCAGGGGGCAGGACATGCAGCGCGGCCCGCCCCGGCCGGACCCCAGCTCGGAGCCGGCGATGGCGATCACTTCGATGCCGGCCCGCTCCAGCTGGGCGTTGGTCTCGACGTTCCGCTCGTAGCCCACGCAGAGCCGGGGCGCGAGGGCGAGGGTGTTGTTGCCGTCGTCCCACTGCTCCCGTTCGGCGGTGACCGGGTCGAGGCCGGTGTCGATCACCCGGAGCTGGTCAAGGTCCATCGCGTCCGCGGCGGCGCGCAGAAACGGTGCCGGGCCGTCGACGCGCGGCTCGTCGCCGTCCACCCCAGCGATGACCGTGTACGCGGACAGCTCGCTGGCGATGTTGGGGTACATCAGCACGGCGTCCACGTCGACCATGGTGCAGACCGTGTCCAGGTGCATGGTGGCCCGTTCCTGGGCGACCGGCACCACCAGGATGGTGTGCGCCAGGCCGGCGGCGAACACCTGCCGGGCGAGTCGTTCCGCGCCGGCCGGGGTGGTCCGCTCGCCCACCCCGACGGCGAGCACCCCGGGCGCGAGCAGCAGGACGTCGCCGCCCTCCAGATGCTCCAGCTGCGGGTGGTAGACGAACTCGGTGCCGGCGAAGCGCGGGTGGTGCCGGTAGATGGCGTCGGTCAGCGTGGTCTCCCGCCGGCGGGCCGGCATGGCCAGGCTGGTCACCCCGACCCGGTCGCCGATCCAGACCGAGGAGTCCCGGGTGAACAGCAGGTTGGGCAGCGGGTCGATGACGAAGTCGTGCCGGTCCATGAGGGTCCAGACCAGACCGCCCGGCCGATCCGCGCCGACCCGCAGTTCCTCGTGCGCGAGCCCGGCGATGAACACGTCGGCCAGGGCGGCCGGGTCGAGGTACGTGAGGTGGTCGGCGACCCGCCGACGCAACGTGTCGCCGAGCCGGGGCGAGCGCAGCACGAGCTCGGTCAGCTCGGCCCGGGCGTCCGCCATGGCGAGCGTCTCGGCCAGCAGGGTGGCCAGGTAGAGCACCTCCACCCCGTGGGAACGCAGCGCGGCGGCGAAGGCGTCATGCTCCTCCTGCGCCCGGCCCACCCATGGGATAGCGTCGAACAGCAGGGCGTCGTTGTTGCGTGGGGTGAGGCGGGCCAGTTCCGGGCCGGGGCGGTGCAGCAGCACCGTGCCGAGCCGGGCGACCTCGCTGTCCACATAGTGGGTCACCTTCGCAGCGTAGGACAGGCGTCCGCACCATCCGGGAAAAGAAGTGTGAATGAATATGGCATTCATCCGCACTCATTCCGGCGCTCCAACTTGCCGACCACCCGGGTGCGCAACGTAGGGTAGTGGAGACATAACTTCGAGAGACCTTTTGCCGGAGGTCGCGATGACTGTCTTTCCCGCTCGTCGAGCTGTGCCGACCCGGGCCCTGCCACCGGTCGAGGTGCCGCAGCCCCGGGTCGACGCCACCTCGGTGCTCGAACCGGCCCGACCGACTCCGCTCGAGTGGGCCCGCCGCCGCCGGGCCGAGCGGGGTGCCCGTCGGTTGGAGGCGGCCGGAGCCCGGGCGCTCGGCCAGCTCGACCACCTCGGTCCCGCCTGGCACGTCATCGAGTGGCCCCGGACGGACGTCTCGGACGTCCTCCTCGACCGCGGCCGGGAGGAACGGGCCGGGTTCCTCGCCATCGGCCCGAGCGGGCTCTTCGCGATCACCGTCGCCGACCACGGCCGGGCCCGGGTGCTCGTCGCCGGCGACGTGGTGCAGATCAACGGCAAGCGCCCGCCCTACGTGACCGAGGCGCGCCGGGACGCCAAGCGGGCCAGCAATGCGCTCTCCGAGGCGGTCGGCCTGCCGATCCCGGTCACCCCGGTGCTGACCTTCGTCGGCTCCGGGGTCATCAGCGTGTACGGCCTGCCCAAGGACTGCCTCATGGCCACCCACCGGGAGCTGGATCGCCTGCTCGTCGCCGGGGGCAACCGGATCAGCCCGGCCACCGCCGAGAAGCTCTCCCGGGTCGCCCAGGCGCCGTCCACCTGGCTCAACGGCACGTACCGTCCAGCAGCCGACTACCGGTGGTACGACGAGGGCCGAACGGCCGCTGACAAGCGGGCCGCCCGCCGGTAACGTCTGCGGCGACGCCACGCGGTCCGCGGTCCCGCCTCCGGTGGTTCCGTCGGCCCGCGCCGTCGCCGACCGCCCGACACGGGCCACCCGTCGTACCTGCGCCTGTCCCACCGTCCGCCGACGCCCTCCTTCGGGCACCTCGGGCAGCACCGGCGGCCGGTGCATCGAGCGCGGTCGCGCGGCCGCCGTGCCGACCGGCTAGCGTGGACAGACCGTCGGTGTACATAGGAGGCGCGGTGGCCCACGTCGAACTCTCGCTCTCGGAAGTCTTCGTGCCCGCGCCGGGGACCGAGCAGGAGTGCGACAACGTCGGGCAGTGGTCGGCTGCCGTTTCCCGAGCGGCCGAGCCATGCCTGCTGATCGATGCCGACACCACCGTGGTGGCGATCTCCTCGTCGGGCTGCGAGCTGCTCTGCCTCGGCGCGCCGGAGGACGTGGTCGGGCGGCCGCTGCTGGAGGGCGGCCTGCGCCTGGTCGACTTCACCGCCATGCCGAGCGAGCTGACCGAGCAGGACACCGACAAGATCCCCCCGCTGCTCGCCCTGCATTCCGAGCGGCTGGCCCGCGGGCTGCTCCGGGTCCAGGGGGCCGGGGCCGACGGCGGCACCACCGTCGACGCCATCTCCACGCCGGTCCTCGCCGACGGCGAGGTGGCCGGCTCTCTCACCTTCTTCTCCCGCGTCTGACCTGCGACGAGGAGCGACCCGCGCCATACCCGACGGCACCGGTGCCCTTCACCCTTCCAGGTGATCCTCCTACGATGGGCTCGGCCGACCGGCCGCGATGACCACCCTCGATGCCCCGAGGATCGGACCCGTGCCACCCATCCCACCCCGCCCCGTCCACCGCCGGGAACCGAGCCGCCCGGCGCCGCGCAGCCCGCGGGCCGCTCCGGCGGCGCTGCTCGCGCTGCTGGCCCTCGCCGGCTGCGGCGTCCCGCCGGAGCTGCGCGAGTCGGCCACCGCGGACGCCACCGCCGCCCCCACGTCCACAGTCACCGCGACGCCGAGCCCGACGCCGAGCGCCCCGGCCCCGCCGGCCATCCGTACCCCCACCGCCGCCCCGAGCGCCGCACCCTGCGGATCCGCCCCCTCCGGGGCCCGGGTGGTCGCGCTGCTGCGCGGCAACGCGCGGGTCCTGCCCGGAAACGTCCGGGTCACGGTCCGGACGGGGCCGCTCTGCGCCGAGGGCTGGCAGTACACCGTGCTGGCGGTGACCGGGCACGAGGAGCTGCAGGTGGTCACCCGGGGCAAGCCCGCCGCCCTGGAGCTGGTCACCGCCGGGACGGACGTCTGCTCCGTCGAGGTACGCGCCGCCGGCCCACCCGGCATTCGCACCCTGGCCTGCGGCGGCGCCCCCGGTGCGTAGGCTTGTCGACATGCCGGGAACACCACCGACCCGCTTCGTCTACCTGGGTCCCGAAGGCACCTTCGCCGAGCAGGCGCTGCGTAGCGTCCCCGCCGCCGAGCGCGGCAGCCGGACGCCGGCCCGCAGCGTCGGCGAGGCCCTGGACGCCGTACGAACCGCGGAGGCGGACGCGGCCCTGGTGCCGCTGGAGAACTCGATCGGCGGCGCGGTCGGGGTGACCCTCGACGAACTGGCCGAGGGCGAGCCGCTGGTGATCACCCGCGAGGTGATCCTGCCGGTGGAGTTCGTGCTCGCGGCCCGGCCGGGCAGCTCGCTGGCCGAGGTGCGGTGCGTGGCCGCGCACCCGCAGGCGTCCACCCAGTGCCGGGGCTGGCTGCGGGACCACCTGCCCGACGCGACCGTGGTCGACGTCCTGTCCAACGGCGCCGCCGCGGCCGGCGCGGCGGCGGGTGAGTACGACGCGGCCATCTGCGCCCCGATCGGCGCCAACCGGCACCGGCTGGCCGTGCTCGCCGACAAGATCGCCGACCACCCGGACGCGGTGACCCGGTTCGCGCTGCTGTCCCGCCCCGGCCCGCCGCCGCCCCCCACCGGCGACGACGTCACGTCGCTGGCGGTCTACATCGCCCACGACCGGGTGGGCGCGCTGCTCTCGGTGCTGATGGAACTGGCCGTACGCGGGGTGAACCTGACCCGGATCGAGTCCCGCCCGACGGGCGAGGCGCTGGGCCGGTACGTCTTCTTCCTCGACTGCACCGGGCACGTCGCCGACGCCCGGCTGGGCGAGGCTCTGCAGGGGCTGCGCCGGATCTGCGCGGACGTACGTTTCCTCGGGTCGTACCCCCGGCACCGCTGGAGCCCGGCGGCGAGCGACCGACCGGTCCCCGCTCCGGCCGGCCTCTCCGACGCCGACTACGCCGACGCGGCGGCCTGGCTGGCCCGGCTGCGCGCCGGCGAGCTGACCTGACGGCGCCCGGGACGCCCGGACGAACGCCCGCGCACCGGGCGGTCAGTCCAGCAGGCCGCCGAGCAGGCCGCCCTGTTGTTGCTGCTGCTGGTTGCCGCCGCCGTGCCCCGGCCGCTCCTCCGACGGCTGGACCACCACGAAGCCCTGACCGGCGAAGCTCATCGTGAACGCCTCGCCGGTCCGGCGGCCGATCAGCGTGCCGAGGCCGAGCTGCTCCGCACGGTGGTAGCCGGTCTGGAGGTTGGCCGACCAGCAGACCGCCGCCTGCGGGTCGACGTACGTCGGGGCGTCCACATTGAGCACCACCGGGGTGCCCTCGGTGGTGATGGCGATCCGGCCGTGGCCGGTGAAGACGCAGTTGAACAGACCACCGGCGGCGAAGCCCATGCCGCCGACCATCTTGATGTCGTAGTTCAGCGTGGAGTCGAAGGCGAGCACGCTGGTGCCGTTGATCGACAGGGCGTCGCCGGGCTCCAGGTCGATGATGTGCACGTCCTTGGCGAGGTCGGCGAGAAAGACGTCGCCCCGGCCGGTGACCTTCATCAGCGGGACACCCTCACCGGTGAGCTTCTGCTTGAGGAACTTGCCGATCCCGCCGGAGCCGAGCGCCTGGAACTGCACCTGCCCCTGGTACGCGACCATGGACCCGACCCGGGCCATCGCCTCGCCGTTCAGCTCGATCTTCAGCATCTTGGAGTTCTGCAGCCGCATGCCCGGCTGCTGGGACTCCTTTTCCAGGTTCTCCGCGGAGAACAGCGCGCTGCGCATGGGTTTCCTCCTGCATCGGGGTGTGCCTGCTCCCGGAGGTTAGGGGAAGCACGCAACGCCGGGGACCGGCCGAGCGGGCCGCGCCCGGTCAGCCCCAGCCGAGGGCGTGCAGCCGCTCGTCGTCGATGCCGAAGTGATGGGCGATCTCGTGCACCACGGTCACCGCGACCTCGTCGACGACGTCGTCCTCCGTGTCGCAGATCTGCAGGATCGGGCGGCGGTAGATGAGGATCCGGTCGGGCAGCACGCCGGAGTAGTCCCAGCCCCGCTCGGTGAGGGAGTGCCCCTCGTAGAGGCCGAGCAGGTCCTCACCCGGGGGCGGATCGTCCTCGACCAGGATGACCACGTTGCTCATCAGCCCGAGCAGCTCCTCGGGCACCTCGTCGAGGGCCTCGCCGACGAGTTCCTCGAATCGCTCCCGGCTCATCTCCACGGCCACGCGCCCATCCTCCCCGACCCGTCGCCGCCCGACCACCCGCCCCGGGACCGGCGCACGCGCACCCAGGAGTGGCCACCGGTTGTCCGGCGGCGTACTCCTGTCGCGACCTGGTCAGGATCGGGTCAGGCGAGGCGGGCGTTCAGCGTGATCTGCGCGCCCGGGGAGAGCAGCCGCGAGATGGGGCAGTTCTCCTTGGCCGCCTCGGCCAGCTTGGTGAACTGGGCCTCGTCCATGCCCGGGACCTGGCCGACCGTCTCCAGGTCGATCCGGGTCACGGTCATGCCCGCGTCGGTCTTGTCGAAGTGCACCTTGGCGGTGGTCTCCACGGAGGTGCCGGTCGCGCCCGCGTCGGCGAGCTGCTTGGAGAGGGCCATCGAGAAGCAGCCGGCGTGGGCGGCCCCGATCAGCTCCTCGGGGTTGGTCCCCTCGCCCTCCTCGAAGCGCGACTTGAACGAGTAGTTACCGGTCAGGCCGCCCTTGCCGGTGCGGACCGTGCCGGCGCCCCCGGCGAGGTCGCCCTGCCAATGTGCGGAAGCGGTACGGATAGGCATGCCACCGACGCTAACCGAAACCGGTCGACCACGCACCGGGCCGCGCGGAGTCGGCAGCCGGAGGGGCGGCTCGCCCTCCCTGTCGCCGGGTGCCGGCTGTGTCATGATTCGACGCAGGCTGGCGGACACGGAAGGGTGGCCGATGTCCCACGATCTCCCCATCCCCAGGCAGGACGACCGGTCCGACGGCATGGCCGTCGTGCAGTGGGGTGACACCGAACCGGCGCCGCCCGGCCGGGTCGGCCGCTCGCTGGCCGGGCTGGCGCGGGACCACCGGCTGCCGCCGGTGCTGGCCGCTCTCGGCGCGGTGGCCGGCGTCGCCTCGCTGATCGGTGAGTGGCTGATCATGGCAATCCCGAACGGCGGCCCGGAGGGGAACACCACGATCCGGGTGCCGGGCGGGGTCGCGGACGTGGGCGGCTTCGGGATCGCCTACCTGGTGGGACTGCTCGGCCTGGCCTGCGCGGTCGCGCTCGCCCTGCGCGGCGCCGGCTCGGTGCGGCAGAACGCCCGGGTGGCCGGTCTCGGCCTCACCGCCGCGATGCTCGCCGTACTGGCCGCCACGGCCCTGTCGCTGGACGACGCGATCCAGCGCACCCTGTTCTACGGCCCGGAGGACCGGTTCCGGGTCGACCACGGGCGCGGACTGGTCACCGCCTTCGTGGCCACCCTGCTGCTCGCCGCCGCCCTGTACCTGTCCGGTCGGGAGGCCGGCGAGCGCCCCGATCCGGACGGCGGGGCCGGAACGACGCCGCCGGGCCGGGGCCGGTCGGGCGAGGACGAACTGCCAGCCGCCCCGGCCGACCTCACGGTCGAGCCCACGGCGCCGTTCGCCCGTCCACAACCATGACCTTGAGCCAGGGCGCGGCCGGACACCGGACGGCCGCCCCGGGTTGGTGTCCGATTCGCCGAAAAGCCATGGTTGCGACCCGTTCCGCGAGATACGGTTGCTGCCCGCCAGTCGTGGGCCGAGGCACCGACGACCTGGACGGCTGACGCGACGGCGGCGGGCGAAGGAGGAACCATGACCCGCCCGGGGCTGCCCAAGCTGATCGCCACCGACCTCGACGGCACGCTCGTCCGCAGCGACGAGACCGTCTCGGCCTTCACCCATGAGGTGCTGGACCGGGTGCGGGCCGCGGGGATCCCGGTGGTCGGCGCGACCGGCCGCGGACCGCGCCTGACCGAACTGACCCGCAACGACATCCGCGCCGCCGACTTCCTGGTGCTGGCCGGTGGGGGGCGGGTGGTCGACCAGAGCGACCCGGAGGGGCCGCTGGTGCTGCGTGACGAGCGGCTCCCCGGGGAGGTGCTCGCCCGGCTGCTCGCCGACCTGGAGGCCGAGGTCGGCCCGCTGACCGTGATGGTGGAGGCGTCCGACGAGCACGACGCACCGCTCTGGGGCGACTACCACGCGAGCTGGCCGTATCCGGACCGGTTCGAGGCGCGCAGCCGCGCGGAGTGCCTCTCCTGCGACGTGATCAAGGCGTTCGCCCGGACCACCGGCCATCACGTGGACGAACTGCTGGCGGTGGCCCGGCGGATCGTCCCGCCGCAGCTGGCCACGCTCACCCAGGCGGGCCAGGGCTTCATCGAGATCTGCCCGCCCGGGGTGGACAAGGCCACCGGGCTCAGCGTGGTGGCCGAGCGCCTCGGCGTCGACCCGGCGGAGGTGCTGGTCTTCGGTGACCAGCCGAACGACCTGCCGATGTTCGGCTGGGCCGGCTGGGGGCGGGTGGCGGTCGCCAACGCCCACCCAACGGTCCGCGCGGCGGCCGACGAGATCACCCTGCGCAACGACGACGACGGAGTCGCGGTCTATCTGGACCGACTACTCTCCGGGTGATGGGAGAGACACCGCGGCTGGTCGCGACCGACATCGACGGCACGCTGCTCCGGGACGACGCGACCATCAGCCCGCGCACCGCCGGGGTGCTGGCCCGGATCTCCGCGGCGGGGACGCCGGTCGTGCTGGTCACCGGCCGTCCCATCCGCTGGCTCCAACTCGTGTACGACCAGCTCGCCGAGCCGCTGCCGGCGATCTGCGCCAACGGGGCCGTGGTGTACGACCCGGTCACCGACGAGGTGCTCCGGGCCGACCCGCTCGCCCCCGAACTGCTCGCCGAGGTGGCCCGGCGGCTGCGGGCGCAGGTGCCCGGCGTGAGCTTCGCGGTGGAGATCGTGGACAGCCGGCAGATGCGGCACGAGGCGCACTACCCGCTGCGCTGGGACGCCGACACCGACGCGATCCGGGCCGTCGAGTCGCCGGAGGAACTGCTGGCCGCGCCGGCGGTGAAGCTGCTGGCCCGGGCCGGCGAGCAGGATCCGGACGCGTTCGTGCGGGTGGTGGCCGGTGCGCTGGAGGGGCTGGCCGAGGCGACCCACTCCTCGTACAGCGGGCTGGTGGAGATCTCCGCCGCGGGCGTGACCAAGGCGGCGGGCCTGGCCTGGTACGCCGCCCGGCACGGCATCGACGAGCGGGAGGTGCTGGCGTTCGGTGACATGCCGAACGACGTGCCGATGCTGACCTGGGCCGGGCGGGCGGTGGCGGTCGCCAACGCGCACCCGGCCGTGCGGGAGATCGCCGACGAGCTGACCGGGTCGAACACCGAGGACGGCGTGGCGGCGTACCTGGAGCAGGTCTTCGGGGTGGGCTGACGCCCGGGGGTGGGCCCCCCCGGGCGATCAGAGGTACTGGCCGGGGGCGTGTCCCTCGTTGGTCGGCGGCGTGCCGGGCATGCCGGGGGTCATCCCGCCGGGGCCGCTGGGCAGCGCGGCCCGGCCGGAACGCATCTGCTCCAGCTGCACCCGGGCGGCCATCTGCTGGGCGACCAGGGCGGCCTGGATGCCGTGGAACAGCCCCTCCAGCCAGCCGACCAGCTGGGCGTGGGCGATCCGCAGCTCGCTCTCGCTGGGTGCCTTGTCCTCGGTGAAGGGCAGCGAGATCCGCTCGAGCTCCTCCCGCAGCTCGGGGGCGAGGCCCTCCTTGAGCTCGACGATCGACCGCTCGTGGATCTCCCGCATCCGGTGCCGGCTGGCGTCGTCGAGCGGGGCTGCCTTGACCTCCTCGAGCAGCTGTTTGATCATGCTGCCGATCCGCATCACCTTGGCCGGCTGCTCCACCAGGCGGGTCGGGTCCTCGCCCTGCCCCTCCTCGGTCTGCACCGTGCCGACCGGCCGACCGTCCGGCCCGACCACCACCACCGTGCCGGGGATGCCGTCGTTGTCCTGTTCGTCGTACTGTCCGGCGGAACGCGCTTCGGTCATGGCACCCATCTTTACCCAGCCGGGGCCGGCCGCGCCCGCCGGGATCCCCACCGGGCCGAGCAAGGCCGTCGGAGCACGCTACCGTCGCCGTCATGTCCGCAGACCCGCGCGCCGTACTGACCCGACCGGCCCCGCCGCCGGACGCCACGGTCGCCTACGGCGACCACCCGGAGCAGCTTGCCGATCTGCGTCGACCGGCCAGCGGCGGGCCGGCCCGGCGGCTGGTGATCGTGGTGCACGGCGGCTTCTGGCGGGCCGAGTACGACCGCACCCACACCGGCCCGATGGCCGCCGCGCTGGCGGCGCTCGGTCACCCGGTCGCCCAGCTCGAATACCGGCGTACCGGCCGGCCCGACGGGGGCTGGCCGAACACCCTCACCGACGTGCTGGCCGGGGTCGCCGCGCTGCCCGGGCTGGCCGTCGCCGCGCTGCCCGGCCTGGTCGCGCCCGCCCCACCGATCCTGGTCGGGCACTCGGCGGGTGGGCACCTGGCGCTGCACACGGCCGCGCACGCCCCGGCCACGGTCGGTGGTGTGCTCGCGCTGGCGCCGGTGGCGGACCTCGCCGAGGCGTACCGGCTGGACCTGGACGGGGGCGCGGTGGCAGCGCTGCTCGGCGGCGGACCGGCCGACGTCCCCGATCGGTACGCGGTCGCTGATCCATCGGTGTCAGTGTCGATGCAGATACGCACCGTCGTCGTGCATGGGGTCCTCGACCGTCAGGTTCCGGTCACCATGAGCCGCTCCTGGGTGGCCGCCGCCCAGGCCGCCGGCACCCCTGCCACGCTGGTTGAGCTGCCCGAATGTGAGCACTTTGGCCTCATTGCCCCCGACTCGGCCGCCTGGCCCCGGGTGGTCGATGCATTGCGGTCCCTACACGATGATCTTCCGGCCATTGACGCAGCGTCGCCAAGCAGGTAGAACGCCGGAGGGGCGTGCGCCCTGACCGCCCTTTCTGAAAGGAAATCGGTGTCGCAGATGAACCGCAGGCGGGCACTTCAGCTGCTGGCCGCACTGGGTACCACCGGGCTGGCGGCGGGTTGCGGCTCCGACTCCAACGGCACCAGCAAACCCGGGAGCCCGATCAAGATCGGCCTCATCGTGCCGGGGGGCGGCCCGAACAAGGCCATCGGGGACGAGATCGCCAACGGTTTCCAGCTCTTCCTCAGCCTCAACGAGCAGCAACTCGGCGGGCACCCGGTCACCCTGGTGACGGCGGAGGAGGGTGAGGACGCGAAGAGCGGCCAGGCCGCTGTCGCCCGCCTGCTCAAGGAGGGCGTGCTCGCGCTCACCGGCGTGGTCAGCTCCACCGTCATGTTCGGCATCCGGGACGCCGTCGAGCAGGCGCGGGTGCCGCTGATCGGCTCCAACGCCTCCCCGATCAGCCTGCAGAGCGTCGTCTACATCTGGCGCACGTCGTACGTGCTCAGCGAACCGGGCGAGGCGCTCGGCCACTACCTGCGGAAGACACTGGACGAGTCCAGCGTGATCGCGGTCTTCGCGGCGCAGAGCAGGAGCAGCCAGGACGTCATCGAGGGCTTCCGGCGCGGCTACGTGCGGGGCCTCCGCAAGATCGGCACGCCGGTCTACACCCCCGACCTGCCCAACCCCGGCAAGGGCGTGTACGCCACCGCGATCCGGAAGGTGCTGGGCAAGCGGGATAAGCCGGACGCGGTCTTCTGCCACTACACCGGCACGGCCGCGGTGAGCTTCATCAAACAGCTCTACGACGAGGGCTACCAGGGCCCGATCTACGCGCCCGGGTTCCTCACCGAGGGCGCCGTGCTGGGCCAGCTCGACGACGGCGAGGGGGGCGACCTGCGGAGGCAGATCGAGCGCTACCGCATCGAGACCGCCCTGAACTACTCGGCCGACCTCAACAACTCCGCCAACCGGGTGTTCGCCACGGCGTACCGGAAGACCCACCACACCACCCCGACCACCTACGCGATGGCCTCGTACGACGCCGCGCAGGTGCTGGACAAGGCGATTCGGCTGGTCGGGGCGGACCCGACGCCGCAGCAGGTCAACCTGGCGCTCGGCAAGATCGGCCAGATCGACAGCCCGCGCGGGGCCTGGCAGTTCAACCAGCCGCGTACCCCGCAGCAGAAGTGGTATCTGCGCCGGGTCCAGCTCGACGGCCGGATGCTGTCGAACGTCGTGGTCAGCGAGCTGGCGACGCTCGGCTGACGCCCCTCGTACGCCGAACGGGCGGCCTCCCTCGCGGGGGAGGCCGCCCGTCTGAGTGCTCGGCGTCCGGCGTACGTCAGTGGCGCAGCTCGGCGATGCAGCACTTCACGCTGCCGCCGCCCTTCTTCAGCTCGGCCAGCTCGACCGGGACCGGGGTGTACCCGGCGGCCTTGAGCTTGCCCGCCAGCCGGGTCGCCTCGCTGTTCAGTACGACGTTCAGCCCGTCACTGACCAGGTTCAGGCCGAAGGCCAGGGCGTCCTCGTCGTCGGCGAGCACCGCGTCGGGGAAGAGCTGGGCGAGGACCTTCTGGCTGGCCGCCGAGAAGGCGCCCGGGTAGTAGACGACGTTCTCGTCGTCGATCGAGGCGAGCGCCACGTCCAGGTGGTAGAAGCGCGGGTCGACCAGGCGCAGCGAGACCACCGGCCGGCCGAGCGCCTCCTGCGCCTCGGCGTGTGCCGCCAACTCGGTGCGGAAACCGTGGCCGGCGAGGATCAGCCCGCCGTGCGCGTCCGGCAGGTACGCGAAGTCGCCCTCGCCCTCGTTGGTCTCGCTCGGCGCGATGAACCGCCAGCCGTTCGCCTCGTAGAAGGCCCGGTGCGCGCCGGCCTCCGCGGTCCGCTGCTCGTGCTTGAACTGGGCGCCGTAGACCGTGCCGTCCACCACGAAGGCGCCGTTGGCCGCGAAGACCATGTCCGGCAGCCCGCGCTCGGGCGTGAGCAGGTGCACCTCGTGGCCGAGGCCGACGAGCGTCTCCCGCAGGCGGTCCCACTGCTTGACCGCCAGGGTGGCGTCGACCGGCGCGGTCACGTCCATCCACGGGTTGATCGCGTACTCGACCGCGAAGTGCTCGGGCGAGCACATGAGATATGTCCGCTTTCGCGGGACTCGCTGCTGGTTCACGGTCACCAAGAGTAGGTAGGGTACAACTTTGGTAACAGCCACAACCATTGCTTCCCAGAGGCGGAACGTTGCAGATAGACGCAGTCGACCAGCGAATCATTGCGTTGCTCGTGGCCGATGCCAGAGCCTCGTACGCGGACATCGGCGCGCGGGTGTCACTCTCCGCCCCCGCGGTCAAGCGACGCGTCGACCGGCTCCGATCCGCGGGGGTCATCCGGGGCTTCACCGCGGTCGTCGACCCGGCCGCCGTCGGCTGGACCACGGAGGCGTTCGTCGAACTCTTCTGCGCCGGCCGCACCACCCCGGCCCAGATCGGGGCCGCCGCGCGACGGCACCCCGAGGTGGTCGGCGCGTACACCGTCTCCGGTGAGGCGGACGCGCTGGTGCACCTGCGGGCCGCCGACATCGCCCACCTGGAGGAGGCACTGGAGCGGCTGCGGGCCGAGTCCTTCGTCACCTCGTCCCGCAGCACCATCGTCCTCTCCCGGCTGGTCGAGTCGCCCGGCGTCGGCCCGTCCGGCTCCTGAACCCGGCCCCGGACCGCGGGGAACCGGTCCGGGCGGGTCGGCGTCGAAACGGACATGAGACCGGTAAAGGTCACCGTCGGGGCAGCCGGCCTGCTCGCGCTGGCCCTGTTGCCCGGCAGCGCCGTCACCCAGACCGGCTTCACGCCGAGCGCACCCGCCCCGCCGCCACCCGCCGCGCTCCGGCTGATCGCGTACGACTCGTGCGCCGAGGCGCTGGCCGGGCTGCGGGCGGCCAGCAGCGCCGCCGTCGGCCCGTGGGGCTTCGAGCCAGGCTGGCGGCGCGCCGGGGAATTCGGTGGCGTCGTACCGGCGCAGGGCGACGCCAGGCGGGAGGCCGTCACCGCGACCGCGCCGTCGGCACCGGGGTACTCCACCACCAACAACCACGAGCCGGGTGCCGACGAGCCGGACCTGGTGAAGACGGACGGGCGGCGGATCGTCACGGTCACCGGCGGGGTGCTGCGGGTGGTGGATCCGGCGACCCGGCGGGAGATCGGCCGGCTCGACCTCGCCGGGGCGGACCGGGACCGGTGGTGGCCGGAGAACGACATGCTGCTGCACGGCGACCGGGCGCTGGTGCTGGTCCGGTCGCCCGCGCCGATGGCGGGCCCGTTCCCGGGGCGGGCCGCCGACGACACCCGGCCCCGGCTGCTCCTGATCGACCTGGCCGGGCCGCCGAGGATCGCGGGGACGTACCGGATCGAGGGCAGCCTGCTCGACGCCCGGCTGACCGGCTCGACCGCCCGGGTGGTGGTCCGCTCGGAGCCGCGATTCTCCTTCCCGTACGACGAGCGGAGCACCGACGCCGAGCGGACCGCGGCCAATCGCGCGGTGATCGCGAAGGCCGGCCTGGACGCCTGGCTGCCCCGGTACGAGTGGACCGCCGGCGGCATGCGGCACACCGGGCGGGTCGGCTGCGACCGGCTCAGCCGGCCGGCGGACGCCGCCGGCACCTCGCTGGTGACCGTGCTCAGCTTCGATCTCGCCGCGGGTCGACTCGGCGACGGGGATGCGGTCAGCGTCGCCTCCGACGCCGACCTCGTGTACGGCACGCCGGGCAGCCTCTACCTGGCCGGCGTCACCTGGCCGGAGCCGCGCCGCTGGGACCGGCCGTGGCGGCCGGAGGCCGTCCGGACGACGATCTACCAGTTCGACACCGGCGGCCCCGGGCGGCCCCGGTACGTCGCCGCCGGCAGCGTCCCCGGCGCGCCTGTCAACCAGTACGCGCTGTCGGAGTGGCAGGGGCACCTGCGGGTGGCCACCACCCGGACCGCCGCCGGAGGTGGCACCAGCGAGTCTGCCGTCCACGTGCTGACCCGCCGGGCCGACCGGCTGGCCCGGACGGGGGTGGTCGACGGTCTGGGCCGGGGCGAACGGATCTACGCGGTCCGTTTCCTCGGCGACACCGGCTACGTGGTCACCTTCCGGCAGACCGACCCGCTGTACGCGCTGGACCTGACCGACCCGGCCGCCCCCCGGGTGACCGGCGAGCTGAAGATCACCGGCTGGTCGGCCTACCTGCACCCGGTGCCGGGAGACCGGCTGCTCGGGGTCGGGCAGGAGGCCGACACCCGGGGCCGGACACAGGGCCTGCAGGTCTCCCTCTTCGACGTCCACGACCCGGGTCACCCCACCCGCCTGGCCCGCTACCACGTGCCGGAGGCCATGTCGACGGTCGAGTACGACCCGCACGCCTTCCTGTTCGAGCCGGCGACCGGGCTGGTCGCGCTGCCGCTGGGCACCGGCTCGATCCGGCTGCTCAACGTCACCGAGCGGGACATCACCGAGGTGGGCACGGTCGGTCACGGCAGCGGCCAGGCTCGCCGCTCGCTACTCATCGGCGGGGAACTCTGGACCGTGTCCGAGGAGGGGCTGCGGGTCACCGATCCGGCCACCGCCCGCAGCCTCGGCTGGCTGCCCCTGACCTGACACCGCCCTCCCCCCGGCGGGTGGGGCTCCACCGGCCCGACCCGCCACCGGACGCCACCGGGCACCCGGTGCCCCATGCCCGGTGCCCGGCACGGTTGACCTCAATTCGGGTTGAGGTTGTTGGCTGTAGGCCGATCGTCGGGAGGGGGACGGATGCGCGCGGTGTGGTTACGGGAGTTCGGCGGGCCGGAGGCGTTGGTGCCGGGGCCCGCGCCTGATCCGGTCCCGGGGCCGGGCCAGGTGCTGATCAAGGTGGTGCACGCGAACCTGACCTTCGTGGAGACCATGTTCCGGTCGACCGGCTTCGGGCCGTTCACCGGTTCGCTGCCGCTGATTCCCGGCAACGGGGTCGGCGGCGTGATCAGCCAGATCGGTCCGGACGTCGATCCGGCGCTGGTGGGGCGGCGGGTGGTGACCAGCACCGGCGGCTCCGGCGGGTACGCCGAGCGCGTGGTGGTCGACCGGGACGCGCCGTTCGAGGTGCCGGACGGGCTGCCGCTGGACCAGGCGGTGGCGCTGCTCGCCGACGGTCGTACGGCCCTCATGCTGGTGCACGCGGCCCGGCTGCGGGGAGGGGAGCGGGTGCTGGTCGAGGCGGCGGCGGGTGGCGTCGGCAGCCTGCTCACGCAGCTCGCCACGGCCGCCGGAGCGCGGGTGGTGGCTGCCGCCGGGGGTGCCCGGAAGGTCGCCCTGCTCCGCGAGCGTGGCGTCGACCCCGCGGTCGACTACCGGCAGCCGGACTGGACCGACCGGGTACGGGCGGCCACCGGCGGGATCGACGTGATCTTCGACGGGGTGGGTGGTCTGCTCGCCCGCGACGCGTTCGACCTGCTCGACCCGGGCGGGCGAATGCTCAGCTTCGGGCTGGCCAGCGGCGCCTGGGCGGACCTACCCGCCGACCTCGCGGCGGCGCGTGGCGTGACCCTGCTCCGGCCGTCCGCCGGGCCCGCCGAACTGCGGGCGTTCACCGAGCGGGCGCTCGCCGAGGCGGCGGCCGGGCGGCTGCACCCGCTGATCGGGCAGCGCTTCCCGCTGGAACGGGCCGCCGACGCACACGCCGCCATCGAAGCCCGCGCCACCGTCGGCAAGACCCTCCTCGACGTCGCCTGAGCCCCTCTCCCCCGCATGGCCAAGATCCGCGCAACTGCAGGGAAAGAATGGCCACCTCCCGTCCGGAGGCTGGCGGCGGATCAGAGGTACATGCCGGTGCGGTGTTCCGCCTGGGCACGGGACGGCTTGTCGCCCTCGCCGAAGAAGCGCTTGCCCCCGAACTCGCCGTGCAGCCGGTCGTCCAGCTCGTCGGCCAGGCCGGTCATCACCTGCACGGCGAGCATCAGGTGGGTCGGCTGGAAGTTGCGGCCGAACACCGGGATCGAGGCCCAGACCGTGTCGTCCGCGCAGTAGAGGCGGCCGATCGGCATCCGGTTGGTCAGCTCGGAGAGCTTGACGTAGAGGCGTTCGGTCGGCTCGACCTCGGTGAGCACCGGGGAGAAGACGTCGACCAGGGGCGGATTGTCGCGTACCCGGACGAAGACCATCGCCGAGCCGGCCCGGATGTTGATGTCCCCGTCCGAGTCGACCTGCAACTGGTCGGACTTGGACCGCAGCATGGTGGAGACGACCGTACGCACCCGGTCCTCCAGCGCGAGCACGTCGTCGTCGCCGGTCCGGCCGGTCGCCGCGACGGCCAGCGCCTCGTCGAGGTCGGTCGCCGTGTCCTGGTCCGGGCCGAACTCGCTGCGGGCGGTGCCCAGCGGCTCCACCGGCAGCGGCTCCCCCTCGGCGTCGTGCACGAGGTACACCAGGAAGGCGGGGTGCGGGGCCCCGTAGACGTCCCGCAGGGTCCGGGACAGCACGGCCGCCAACCGGGCGTTCTCCTCGGCCGCGCAGTCCAGGCCGAACTGGTCGCCGGAGCCCTCCACCACCCCGGGCGGGGACCAGCCGAGCGCGATCATGTCGGCCACCGCGGCCCGGTCCAGCCGGTAGCCCTGCGGCAGCGTGGCGTTGCCGACCGCCCGTGCCGACAGCCGGCCCTCCTCGCCGACCGCCACACTGATCGAGTAGACAGCGTCCCCGGTGCCGGAGGCGGTGGGGTCGAGGGTCAACTCCAGGTGCGTGCCAGCGGGCAGGCCGCGCAGCCGGTCGGCCAGCGCCCGCGCGAACTCCCGCCAGGCCTCGGTCACCTTGGCCCGGAGATCGGCCGTGGTCGGCTCGTCCAGCAGGATCGACTCGTACTGCTCCGACGCCGCGCCGGCGGGCTCGTCGGCCGGCGCCGAGGGGTGGTCTGCCGTCATGATCGCCTCCGTCCGTCACCGCCACCCTACCCACGGGCGGTGGAGGCCGAATCACGCCGGGACCGGGATCGGACACCGGCCCGAAACGGCTACTCGGTCGGCGCGGTCCCGTCCAGCTCGACCGGCCAGGAGCCGGCCAGCTCGCTGAGCCGCGCGGCCGCCGCGGCCGGGTCGGCCCCCCGCCCCACGGCCACCCCCAACAGGTACGCGGTGACCGGCGCACCCGGGCGCAGCACCTGGTGAGCCACGTCCTTCGCCAGATCGAGCACGACCGGCACCGACACCTCGCCCGGGTCGAGCCCCAGCTCGGCGCAGGCCGCCGTGACCCAGTCGTCCATCACCGTCATCGCGTCCACTCCTCGACCCGGCGTACGTCCTCGTCAGTGTCGCAGTCGAACCAGGGCGGTGGCCCGGAGCCGGACCAGGAAACCTCCCGGACCACCGCGCCGGCCAGCAGCCCGCGTACCGAGGCCCCGTCGACCGTGCCGCCCCGGTCGGCGGCCAGCCGGTCGACCGCGGCGCGCAGCGCGCCGGCCCGCCACACCCCGCAGAGCTGCTGTCGGCGGCCGTCACCGTCGACGTAACAGGCGACGCCGGCCGCCGATCCCTCGAGCGCGCGCCGCAGGTCGGCCAGCGCCGCCGGGGTGAGCAGCGGCAGGTCCGCGGCGAGCAGGGCAACGGTGGGCGTACCGGGGTCGAGCAGGGCCAGCCCGGCCGCTGCGGCGGCCACCGGTCCACCGCCGGGGGGCTGCTCGCGGGTCAGGCGTACGCCCTCGGGAAGCGGGCCGGCCGGGCCGACCACGATCCGCGGCGCGGCGTCGGCGACCGCGGCCAGCACCCGGTGCAGCATCGGCCGGCCGCCGACCGGCCGGGCCGGCTTGTCCACCCCGCCCATCCGCCGGGCCGCGCCACCCGAGAGCACGATCGCCGCGTACGCCGTCACCGGGCCACGGTAACCGCGTACGCCGGCCTCCGTCCGGCACCCGCTGCCGGGGTCGCTCAGGCCGGCGCAATCTGCGGCAGGTTGCGGCATTGGGCGCGCGGGATGCCGCGACATGCCGCAACCTGAGTGGATCATGCGGCAGCGCGCCGGCCGGCAGGTGCCGGCGGCAGCGGCGTCGGCGTGCGGGTGGCTGGCCTGGCGGGGCAGGATGGCGGGATGGGACGGGCGACTGACCGGCGCGGTGTGCTCCGGATCGACCTCGATGCGGCGGCCAGCGGGCGCACCCGGGTACGCCGGCAGGACACCCTGGCGGTGGAGGAGCCGCTGGAGATCCGGGTCGGCCCGGGCGGCCCGGGCCGGCGGAAGCCGCTGGCGGTGACCATGCGTACGCCCGGCGACGACCTCGACCTGGCGATCGGGTTCCTGCTCACCGAGGGGCTGATCCGGTCGGCCGACGACGTGCACACCGCACAGCTCTGCGCCGGCGCCGAGACGCCGAACACGTACAACGTGGTCGACGTGGTGCTGGCCCCGGGCGTACCCGAGCCCACCACCGACCCGGCCCGCAACTTCTACACGACCAGCTCCTGCGGGGTGTGCGGCAAGGCGAGCATCGACGCCGTACGCACCCGGTCGCGATTCCCCGTGCGGGACGACGCGCTCACCGTGGCCGCGCAGCTGCTCGCCGCCCTGCCGGACCGGCTGCGCGCGGCGCAGCGCGCCTTCGACCGGACCGGCGGCCTGCACGCGGCCGGCCTCTTCACCGCCGACGGTGAGCTGGTGGTGCTGCGCGAGGACGTGGGCCGGCACAACGCGGTGGACAAGGTGATCGGCTGGGCGGTACGGGAGCGCCCGCTGCCGCTCGCCGGGCACGTGCTGCTGGTCTCCGGCCGGGCCAGCTTCGAGCTGACCCAGAAGGCGTGGATGGCCGGAGTGCCGCTGCTGGCGGCGGTCTCCGCGCCCAGCACCCTCGCCGTCGAACTGGCCGAGGAGGCCGGCATGACCCTGGTCGGCTTCCTGCGCGGCCAGACGATGAACGTCTACGCGGGCGCGCAGCGGATCAGCGAGTAGGTCACGAGGCAAGATGGCGCTGGCTGGCCCTGCCAACCCGCTCGGCTGGCCCTACTGGTGGAGTACCGCAACGATCGCACCGCCCTGCTGGTCTACCTGAGCACCCTCATGACCGAGGCCGGCGCGTAGCTCTCCCAGCTCAACGGACACGCGCTCCCGGGGAACCTGACCGAGCGCTCTTTGGTCTGGGCTCGCACCCGATAGCGCGCAGTGGCCACGATCAATACGGGCACCTGGGCCACGATCGTTGACAGACAGGCTGGGGGTTCCTCGGCGTGTCGAGCAGCTGCGCTGCCACGATCACGGTTCGGCTCGCCGGCTGGATCGGCGGGGCAACCGGGGCGGCGGGGGATCAACGGGTGCCACGACGGCTCCGTCTGCGCCGGACGACCTCGCCGGAGCCGACCGCGGGCCAGCCGTCCAGCTCGGACGGGGGCAGCCCGCGGCGGAGCATGTCGTCCAGGAGCAGCGCGAGCGAGTAGTCGGGGTGGGCGGCGAGGACCCGTTCCAGGGCCACCGCAGCCAGGGCACCCTGCCCAGCGCGAAAGGCCGCGAAGGCGAGCAGGCTGCCCGGCGCGGCGATCAACTCCGGCTCGGCCCGGCGCAGCACGTCCGTCCAGAGGCTGATGTCGGCGTCCCGCCCGTCGGTCCGTTCCCAGGCGTGGTCGCGTACCGGGAGTTGGGTGAGCAGCACGGTCAGCCAGGCCACCTGGTCGTCGCTCAGCCGCTCGCCACGCCGCTGCCGGCGGAACGCGTCGCGCACCGCCGCCACGCCGGCGGACTGCACCGTCCGGCCGCCGACCAGGACCGTCTCCGCCGATTCCTCGATCAGGTCCATCATCCGCCGGCGGGCCCGGGTGGTGGCTCGGCGCATGGCGACCCGGGCCGGCCCGTCGAACGGGGACACCTGCGCGGTCAGCGCGGCCCGGTCGGGCAGGGCGACCTGGCCGGCGAAGACGGCCGCCGCGCTGACCTCGCTGCTGGCCGGGTCGTACGGGGTGCCGTCGGGTGGGCAGCACTCCGGCTCGGTGCAGAGGTAGGACCACCAGCGCCCGTCGGTCACCCGCAGCGCGTCGAGGACGAGGAGCCCGGACGCGTCCAGCGCCTCGCCGATCGCGTCGACCGCCCCTGTCACCCGGGCGGCCGGGCCGTAGCCGATGACGGTGGCCGACTCGGTGCCCTGCCGGGCGACGACCTGCGCGAGATGCTGGGCGGCGGGCCGTGGGTCGGTACCCGGCTCGGGCAGGTCGCCCCGGGCGGCGAAGACGACCCGGCGCCCGCGCAGCGCCACCACGACCACGCTGTCGGTGGGGTGGAAACCGAGCAGGTACGGCACGGCGGCGACGAGGTCACCGGGGGAACGGACGGCGAGCCGTGGGCGGTCGGTCGGAGTCATGCCGGCAGCGTGCGGCGGCGGACCGCCGGCCCGACAGGCCCTGTGGACGACACGCGGTTTGTCCACAGATACGGAGAGTATTGGTGCAGGTGAGCGCCGTACGGCAGTGGGCCGGTTCGGCGCGTGACCCGCAGCGTACGCCCGGACCGGCTACCTTGCGCTCATGGACCTGGCGTACCTGCGGGCGCACCCGGAGCACCTGCCGACGTTCCTGACCCACCAGCGGATCCGGGAGACCCCGGTCTCCGGCGGCGACATCTGCGCCGCGTCCCGGCTCACGCTCGACGACGGGCACTCGGTCTTCGCCAAGACCTGGCCCGAACGGGCGGGCCGTCCGGTTCCCGAGGGCTTCTTCGCCGCCGAGGCGGCCGGGCTGCGCTGGCTGCGCGAGGCGGGCGCGGTGGCCGTGCCGGAGGTGGTGGTGGCGCTGCCGGAGCTGCTGGCGCTCGACTGGGTCGACCCCGGCGAGCCGACGCCGGACGCGGCCGAGCGGTTCGGGCGCGAGCTGGCCGGGTTGCACCGGGCCGGGGCACCAGCGTTCGGTGCCGAATGGACCGGCTTCATCGGCTCGTTGCCGCAGGACAACACGCCGGACCCAGGCCCGTGGCCGGAGTGGTTCGCCCGCCGCCGGCTGGTGCCGTACCTGCGGATGTCGGTCGACAACGGCGCGCTCGCGGACGCGGAGGCCGGCCTGGTCGAGGAGCTGATCGACCGGATCGGGGAGCTCGGCGGCGACGAGCCGCCGGCCCGGATCCACGGCGACCTCTGGCCGGGCAACCTGCTCTGGGGGGCGGACGACCGGGTGTGGCTGGTCGACCCGGCCGCGCACGGCGGCCACCGCGAGACGGACCTGGCCCAGCTCGCGCTCTTCGGCGGCGCGCCGCACCTGGACCGGGTCCTCGCCGCCTATCAGGAGGTGTGGCCGCTGGCCGACGGTTGGCGGGAACGGGTTCCGCTGCACCAGCTTCATCTGCTGCTGGTGCACACCGCCCTGTTCGGCGCGGCGTACCACGGGGCGGTGGGCTCCACCGCCCGGGCCGCGCTGAGGGGCGCCGGACGCGCTACGGTCGACGGGTGACCGCCGCCCCGACGACCGACGGGTTCCTCATCGACCGGTACGGCCGCGTCGCCCGGGACCTGCGGGTCTCGCTGACCGACAAGTGCAACCTGCGCTGCACGTACTGCATGCCGGCGGAGGGGCTGCCCTGGCTGGCGGGGTCGCAACTGCTCACGGACGACGAGATCGTCCGGCTGATCCGCATCGCGGTGCACCGGCTCGGCGTCGCCGAGGTCCGCTTCACCGGCGGGGAGCCGCTCATCCGACCCGGCCTCGTCGGCATCGTGTCGGCGGTGGCCGAGCTGGAGCCCCGGCCCCGGATCTCACTGACCACCAACGGCATCGGGCTGGCCCGCCTCGGGCCCGCCCTGCGCACCGCCGGCCTGGACCGGGTGAACGTCTCGCTGGACACCCTGGACCGGGCCCGGTTCACCGAGCTGACCCGCCGGGACCGGCTCGACGACGTGCTCGCCGGGCTGGCCGGCGCGGCGGCCGCCGGGCTGACCCCGGTCAAGGTCAACGCGGTGCTGATGCGCGGGGTCAACGACGACGAGGCCCCCGCGCTGCTCCGGTTCGCCCTGGCGCACGGCTACGAGCTGCGCTTCATCGAGCAGATGCCGCTGGACGCGCAGCACGGCTGGGACCGCACGACGATGGTCACGGCCGAGGAGATCCTCGCCGCGCTGCACGCCGAGTTCGACCTGAGCGCGGACCCGGCCGAGCGGGGCGCGGCGCCGGCCGAGACCTGGCTGGTGGACGGCGGCCCGGCCCGGGTCGGGGTGATCGGCAGTGTGACCCGGCCGTTCTGCGGCGACTGCGACCGGACCCGGCTCACCGCCGACGGCCAGGTCCGCGCGTGCCTCTTCGCCACCGAGGAGTCCGACCTGCGCGGCGCGCTGCGCGCCGGGGCGGACGACGCCGAACTGGCGCGGCGCTGGCGTACCGCGATGTGGGGCAAGCGGGCCGGCCATGGCATCGACGACCCGGCGTTCCTGCAACCGGCCCGCCCGATGTCGGCGATTGGAGGCTGACCGGTGCAGCTCACCGTCCGCTACTTCGCCGGGGCGCGCGCCGCCGCCGGCCACGCCGAGGAGACCGCGCCCGCCGGCCGGTCACTCGACGAGCTGATCGACGAGTTGGCCGCGCGGCACGGCGAACGGCTGAGCGTTGTGCTGAAGGCGGCCAGTTTCCTGGTCGACGGGGTGGCCTGCCACGATCGCCGGGCACCGCTGCCGGCCGGGGTGACGATTGACGTGCTCCCGCCCTTCGCGGGCGGCTGAGGGAGGCCCAACGTTGGTGATATTCATCGGCTTCGTCCTGCTCACCCTCGTCCTGGTCCACCTCTACCTGTGGAAACGCCTGATCCTGGACACCACCGTCCCGGGGCGCCGGCGGAGGATCGGCGGCATCGTCGTCCTGCTCCTGGGGCTGCTGGTGCCGGCGACCATGGGCACGAGCCGCGCCGGCGTGGACATCCTGGCCTGGCCGGGGTTCGTCTGGATCGCGCTGATGTTCTACCTGCTGGTCGTGCTGCTGGCGCTGGAAGTGCCGATGGCGGTGGCGAAGCTGGTGCTGCGCCGGCGCTCGCGGGTCGTCCAGCCGGCCAGCCCCGCGCCGGAACCGGCCCTCGTCGCGGCCGGCGACGCGGCCAGCCCCGCGCCGGAACCGGCCCTCGTCGCGGCGGGCGATCCGGCCGGCACCGCCGAGCCGCCGGCCGCCGCAGCTCCGCCGGCGGCGGGTACCGGGCTGCCGCCAGCCGACGCCGGCCCGCCGGCCGCCGCGGCGGTCGGGCAGCCCGACCACGACCCGTCCCGCCGGCTGCTGCTCGCCCGGGGCGCAGCGATCTTCGCCGGGCTCACCGCCGCCGGCATCACCGGGTACGGCGTCCGCACCGCAATGGGTCCGCCCCAGCTGGACCGGGTGCGAATCCCGCTGGCCAAGCTCCCCCGGAGCATGGACGGGCTGCGGATCGCCACCGTCTCCGACATCCACCTCGGGCCGCTGCGCGGTCGTTCGCACACCGAGCGGATCGTGGCGATGATCAATCGGCTGGACGCCGACCTGGTGGCGGTGGTCGGCGACCTGGTCGACGGCTCGGTGGCCGAGCTGGGCGCGGCGGCGGAACCGCTGCGCGACCTGCGATCCCGGTACGGCAGCTTCTTCGTCACCGGCAACCACGAGTACTACTCGGGGGTCGAGGAGTGGGTCCGCGAGGTGGACCGGCTCGGCCTGCGGGTGCTGCAGAACGAGCGCCAGGAGATCCACGCCCGGGGTGGCGTCCTGGACCTGGCCGGGGTCAACGACGTGAGCGCGGCCGGCACCGGGCTGGCCGCCCCCGCCGACTACGCCGCTGCCCTCGGCGACCGGGACCCGAGCCGTCCGGTGGTGCTGCTGGCCCACCAGCCGGTGGCCGCGCACGAGGCCGCCAAGTTCGGCGTGGACCTCCAGCTCTCGGGGCACACTCACGGCGGCCAGATGGTGCCGTTCAACCGGCTGGTGGAGCTCCAGCAGCCGGTGGTCTCCGGCCTGGGCGAAATCGACGGCACCAAGGTCTACGTCACCAACGGCGCCGGTTTCTGGGGCCCGCCGGTCCGGGTCGGCGCACCGCCGCAGGTGACCCTGGTCGAGCTGCGTGCCCAATAGCGCGGCCGGGTCGCGCAGTCCAGCACCGGATTGCTCAGGTCACCAGTACGCGTGGCGGCGGGCGGCCGCTGCCCGGCTCGTGGCAGGATGCGGCGTGCCTCCGTTCAGCGCCGCACCCCCCGGTGGCCCTTCGCCGTTCGTCGCGGATCTGCACATCCACTCGAAGTACTCGCGCGCGTGCAGCCGCGATCTGACCCTGCCGAACCTGGCCCGCTGGGCCCGACGCAAGGGTCTCGGCGTACTCGGCACCGGCGACTTCACCCACCCCGCCTGGTACGACCACCTGCGGGAGACGCTGCACCCGGCCGAGCCCGGCCTGTTCCGGCTCAGCCCCGAGGTGGAGCGGGAGATCGCCCGCCAGCTGCCGCCCCGGCTGGCCAGCGAGGCGGAGGCGGACCCGGTCCGGTTCATGCTCAGCGTCGAGATCTCCACGATCTACAAACGGGACGATCGGACCCGGAAGGTGCACCATCTGATCTACCTGCCGGACCTGGACGCGGTGGCCCGGTTCAACGCGGCGCTGGGGCGGATCGGCAACCTCGGTTCGGACGGCCGGCCGATCCTCGGGCTGGACTCCCGGGACCTGCTGGAGATCACGCTGGAGGCCAGCCCGGACGGCTACCTGGTCCCGGCGCACATCTGGACGCCCTGGTTCTCCGCGCTCGGTTCGAAGTCCGGCTTCGACGCGATCGCCGACTGCTACGCCGACCTGGCCGAGCACGTCTTCGCCGTGGAGACCGGCCTCTCCTCCGACCCGGAGATGAACTGGCGGGTCGGCAGCCTGGACCGCTACCAGTTGGTGTCCAACTCGGACGCGCACTCGCCGCCGGCGCTGGGCCGCGAGGCCACCGTCTTCACCGCAGCGCGCGACTACTTCGCCGTCCGCGAGGCGCTGCGGACCGGGGACGGGCTGGCCGGCACCATCGAGTTCTTCCCGGAGGAGGGCAAGTACCACGCGGACGGGCACCGGCTCTGCGGCGTCAACTGGTCGCCGGAGCGGACCCGGGCGGCCGGTGGGCGGTGCCCGGAGTGTGGCAAGCCGCTGACGGTCGGCGTACTGAGCCGGGTCGAGGAGCTGGCCGACCGGCCCGAGGGACACCGGCCCGCGCACGCCCGCGAGGTGACCCACCTGGTGCCGCTGGCCGAGATCCTCGGCGAGATCAACAAGGTGGGCGCCCGCTCGAAGAAGGTCGAGGGCAAGCTCAACGAGCTGATCGCGGCGCTCGGCCCGGAGCTGGAGCTCCTGACCACCACCCCGCTGGACGAGATCGGCCGGGTCGGCGGCGAGCTGCTCGCCGAGGGCATCGGCCGGCTGCGCCGCGGCGAGGTGCGCCGGATCCCCGGCTACGACGGCGAGTACGGGGTGATCACCCTGTTCGACCCGGCCGAGCTCGGTGGCGGCGCGTCCGGCGGGCAGGAGACGCTCTTCGACGTACCCGTGCCGGCGCCGCGGAAGCCCGCGGAGCCGGCACCGAAGCCGAAGGCCACCCGCCCGGCGGCGGCCAAGGCGGAGCCGAAGCGGAAGCTGGCCCCGCCGCCTCCGCCACCGATCGCGCCGGCGCCGTCGCCGCACGAGCCGTTCGAGCCGATGCTCGCCGGCATGGAGGAGGTCGGCACCGGCCTGCTGGACCGGCTCGACGCGATGCAGCGGGTGGCCGCCTCCGCGCCGGGCGGCCCGCTGCTCATCGTGGCCGGCCCCGGCACCGGGAAGACCCGTACGCTGACCCACCGGATCGCGTACCTCTGCGCGGAGCTGAACGTCTTCCCGGAGCAGTGCCTGGCGATCACCTTCACCCGCCGGGCGGCCGAGGAGCTGCGCCACCGCCTGGACGGGCTGCTCGGGCCGGTGGCCGAGGACGTCACGGTCGGCACGTTCCACTCGCTCGGCCTGACCATCCTGCGGGAGAACGCCGAGGCCGCCGGGCTGCCGACGGGCTTCCGGATCGCCGACGACGCCGATCGGGCCGCCGCCCGCACGGAGGCCGGTGACGACGACGACCGGTACACCGCGCTGTTGCGCAAGCGGGACCTGGTCGACCTGGACGAGCTGCTCACCCTGCCGGTCGCGCTGCTGAAGGCGGACAAGAAGCTGGTCCGCGAATACCGGGACCGCTGGAAGTGGATCTTTGTCGACGAGTACCAGGACGTGGACGCCGTCCAGTACGAGCTGCTGCGCTTGCTCAGCCCAGCCGACGGCAACCTCTGCGCGATCGGCGACCCCGACCAGGCGATCTACTCGTTCCGGGGCGCCGACGTCGGCTACTTCCTGCGCTTCTCCCGGGACTTCACCGACGCCCGGCTGGTCCGGCTGAACCGTAACTACCGTTCCTCGGCACCGATCCTGGCCGCCGCGGTGCAGGCCATCGCGCCGTCGTCGCTGGTCCGCGGACGCCGGCTCGATCCGGCCCGGCTCGACCCGGAGGCTCCGCTGGTCGGTCGGTACGCCGCGGCCTCCGTCGCCGACGAGGCCGACTTCGTGGTACGCACCATCGACGAACTGGTCGGGGGCCTGTCCCACCGTTCGCTCGACTCGGGCCGGATCGACGGCCGGTCCACCTCGCTGTCGTTCTCCGACATCGCGGTGCTCTACCGCACCGACTCCCAGGCTTCGGCGATCCTGGACGCCCTGGCCCGGGCCAACATTCCGGTGCAGAAGCGCTCGCACGACCGGCTCCGCGACCGGCCGGGGGTGCTGGCGATCGCCCGCGAGCTGCGGCACGCGGGGCTCGACGGCTCGTTGCCCGCCCGGGTCCGGCTGGCCGGTCAGCTCCTGGCGGACCGCTTCGCCGTGCCGACGCTCGACGGTGCCGGCTCGGTCCGCCCCGAGGACGTGCGTACGGCGGTGGACCTGCTCACGCCGCTGGCCCGGCGGTGCGGCGACGACCTCGGGCTCTTCCTCTCCCAGCTCGCGACCGGCGCGGAGGTGGATGCCCTGGACCCGCGGGCCGAGGCGGTCACCCTGCTCACCCTGCACGCGGCCAAGGGGCTGGAGTTCCCGGTGGTCTTCCTGGTCGGTGCGGAGGACGGCCTGCTGCCGCTGCGCTGGCCGGGATCGGAGCCGGACGACGACGCGGTCGCCGAGGAGCGGCGGCTCTTCTTCGTCGGCCTCACCCGCGCCCAGGACCGGCTGTACGTCAGCCACGCCGCCCGGCGCAGCCGGCACGGCGCGGAACGCGAGTGCCGTCCGTCCCCGTTCCTCGACGTCATCGACCCCGGCCTGTTCGAACGTCTCGGCGAAACCGAACCCCGCCGCCCCAAGGACCGCCAACTCCGCCTGATCTGACCCGCGGCCCCGCGACGGCCGAGAAAGGCGACTCGCCGAGCCGGCACCTGTCGTGCGGGCCTGACGGGGACGGCGAGGCGGACGATGCGTGGCGAGCGATATGCCTGAGAGGCATTTTAATGTCCCTGAGGCATATCGCTCGCCCGCCTTGCCTCGGCCGGGCGGGCGGGGCGGGCGCGGGGCGGGGCGGGGCGGGGCGGCCAACGATCGTGGCGGGTCGCCGAGGAACGGCGGTCAGGCGAGCAGCACCGCAAGCCAGGTGCCGGCGAGAAGCGCCGGGCCGAACGGCAGGGCCGTGTCCCGGCGGACCCGCCGGGCGGCCAGCAGACCGAGCACCACGACGCCGTTGAGCACGTGGGGCAGGATCAGCCCGAGCCACAGCACGGGCCAGCCGAGCCAGCCGAGCGGCAGGCCGAGCGCGCTGGCGAGCTTGACGTCGCCGAAGCCCAGCCGCGAGCCGGGCAACAGCGCCAGCAGCACGTGGCCGGCGAGGGAGACACCCGCCCCGGCCAGCGCCATCAGCAGGCGGCCCGGGGCATCGGCCGCCAGCGCCGCGCCGACCAGCCCGAGGCCGCCGAACAGTGCGGCCGCGCCGACCAGCGGATCGGGCAGCCGGAGACAGGCCAGATCCACCACCGCGAGCACCAGCCCGGCGGCCGCCATCAGCAGGAACGCTGGCAGTGCCGGATCGGCGCCCCGAGTGGCGGCGAGGCCGCCGAACAGCGCCGCGCCGATCGGCGCCAGCGCCCAGCTTCGCACGAGGACGCGCCCGGGCGACCCGTCCGAGCGGCCCGTGAAGCGACGGGCGGCCACCGGAGTGACGCAGCCGGCCAGCGCGCCGAGGAGCGCGACACCCGTCACCAGCCCGGCGGACACGCGCCGGGATGTTACCGGCGGACCGGCTGCGGGGCTGCCCCGTCGACCCGTCGGCGGGGACGCTCGGTGCTCACCACCACCGCCACCCCGGCGACGATCACCGCCCCGCCGAGCAGCACCTGGTTGGTGACCGGCTCGGCGGCGAGCAACGCGCCGAGCGCCACCGCGACCGCCGGGTTCACGTACGCGTACGTGGCGACCAGGGAGATCGGGGCGTGGTGCAGCAGCCAGACGTACGCGGTGAAGGCAATCAGCGAACCGGCGACCATCAGGTACGCCAGCGCCGCCCAGGAGCGGCCGGTCACCTCGCCGGGGGAGAAGCCGGTCAGCTCGCCCCGGACGGCGGCGACCACGGTGAGCGCCAGCGCGCCGGCGACCATCTCGTAGACCGTGGCCACGAACGGGTCGGCCGGCATCCGGATCCGCCCGGAGAGGAAGGAGCCGACCGACCAGCAGGTGGCGCCGACGACCACGGTGAGCGCGCCGGCCAGCGGCACGCTGCCCGGCCCGCCGCCGGGGAGTACGAGCAGGACGAGGCCGACGAAGCCGACGGCCACCCCGGCGAAGGTCCACGGTCGGGGACGGTCGCCGCCGAGCGTACGCAGCAGCACGACGAGCAGCGGTACGGTGGCGACCAGCAGCGCCGCGATGCCGGAGGGCACCGCCACGCCGGCCGGGCCGGACTCGGCGAGCACCACGAGACCGTTGCCGCCGGCGAGCAGCAGCAGGCCGACCAGGGCGGCGGAGCCGAGCTGCCGCCGGTCGACGCGGAGCGCCCCCGGTCCCCGCCGGAACCGCAGCACCAGGGCGAGCACACCGGCCGCCGCGGCGAACCGCGCCGCCGCGGAGGTGAGCGGCGGCAGCGACTCGACCGCCACCCGGATACCCAGGTAGGTCGAGCCCCAGAGGACATAGACCAGGACCAGCGCGGTCCAGACCAGGGCGGGACGCACGGCAGCGGGGGCGTGTGCGACGGCCGGCGTCGCACTCGGGGGGCGTGAGCTCATCGGTGGACCACGCTACGGTGACCACGGCGTCGGCGTCCCCCGTTGGTGGCCGGCCTCTCAGCAACGGCTTACCCAGGAGGGCGTTGATGGCCAATTTCGGACCACCGGGCGGCGGATCGCCGGAGCCGTGGGGCGGGCGGCGACCGGAGGACGAGTACTCTCCGCCGGCCGACCCGCGCTACGACCCCGGCTACGCGGCCCAGCCGGGCCGCTGGGGCGAGCCGCCGTACGAGTCGCCTTACGAGCCACCGGCCCGACGGTACGAGCCGCCGACCCAGCGGTACGAGCCGAGCTCTTCCTGGGACGGCGGGCAGCCGACCGGCCCCGCGACCTACCAGGGGTACCCGGCGGCGGAGCCCGGATACGGCGGGCAGCCGCCGTACGGCGAGCCGACGTCGTACGGCGGGCAGCCGCCGTACCCGGAGCCGGCGCCGTACGGCGAGCCGACGTCGTACGCGGAGCCGGCGCCGCCGAAGCGCGGCAAGGGCCCGCTGGTCACCGTGCTGGCCGTGCTGCTGGTGCTCGCGCTCGGCGGCGCCGGGGCGTTCTGGTACCTCGGCCGGGACAGGTCGACCGCGGCGAGCGGGACCGGCGCCCCCGCCTCACCGGCCACCGACCCCACCGGGCAGGCGAGCGAGCCGGCCGACCCGGTCACCACCGCTCCGGCCCCGGCGTCCTCGACCGATCCGCGCTTTGTGAAGGCGGGCCAGTGCCTACGCAACGAGGGCGGGGCCGAGAAGCCGAAGCTGGTGATCACCGAGTGCGGCGCCAAGACGTACCAGGTGCTGCGTCGGATCGACGGCGAGACCAGCGGCAGGAAGGACGCCGAGGCGAAGTGCGCCAAGGTCGACGGCTACACCGACTGGTACTTCTTCGACAGCCAGCTGGACACCCTCGACTTCGTGCTCTGCCTCAAGCGGCACTGACCGGGGCGCCGCCAGCCGCCCCGCCAGCTGCCGATAACCAAAACTAGGGTTGTCTAGCATCGATGCTAGACAGCCCTAGTTTTATCTCGACGGTTCTGGGCCGCTGCCGGTGCCGTCGAGCACCGCGACACGCCGGTAGCGGCATCTACGAATGTCTAGCCTGGCAGCTAGAACGCCCGATACTGTGCGATTCGTGGATCCGGTCCGCAACCCGTACGCCCCCGGCGCCGGCCAGCGTCCGCCCGAACTCGCCGGGCGCGGGCGTGAGCTGGACGTCTTCGACGTGGTGCTGGAGCGCATCGCCCGGGGCCGCCCGGAACGCAGCCTGATGCTCACCGGCCTGCGCGGGGTCGGCAAGACGGTCCTGCTGAACACCCTCCGCTCGGAGGCGATCAACCACCTCTGGGGCACCGGCAAGATCGAGGCCCGGCCCGACCAGTCGTTGCGCCGGCCGATCGCCGCCGCGCTGCACATGGCGGTCCGCGAGCTGGCGCCCCGGCACCGCGCCCCGGACCGGATCGACGGCTTCCTCGGCGTACTCAAGGCGTTCGCCCAGCGGGCCGCCCCCAGCGGTCGCGGCGGGGCGGCGCCCAAGCTGCGTGACCGCTGGCAGCCGGGCATCGACGTGCCGGCCGCCAGTGGCCGGGCCGACTCCGGGGACATCGAGATCGACCTGGTCGAGCTGCTCACCGACGCCGCGGCGGTCGCCACCGACGTGGGCACCGGCGTCGCGATCTTCATCGACGAGATGCAGGACCTCGGCGCGGAGGATGTCTCGGCGCTCTGCGCCGCCTGCCACGAGCTGTCCCAGCTCGGTGCGCCGCTGATCGTCGTCGGTGCCGGCCTGCCGCACCTGCCGGCCGTGCTGAGCGCCGCCAAGTCCTACTCCGAGCGGCTCTTCCGCTACCAGCGCATCGACCGGCTCGACCGGCTCGCCGCCGACCAGGCGCTCTGCGCGCCGGCCGAGCGGGAGGACGTCGAGTACGAGCAGAAGGCCCTCGACCTGCTCTACGAGAAGTCCGGCGGCTACCCCTACTTCGTCCAGGCGTACGGCAAGGCCACCTGGGACCACGCGCCACGCTCGCCGATCACCGCCGGCGACGTACGGGTCGCCGCGCCCGAGGCGGAGGCCGAACTGGCCGTCGGCTTCTTCGGCTCGCGGTTCGAACGGGCCACGCCGGCCGAACGCGAGTACATGCGGGTCATGGCCTCCCTCTCGCTGGTCGAGGGGGAGGAGAGCGGCCGGGACGACATGGACGCGGCGGTGCCCACGGCGGAGATCGCCCGCGCGCTGGGCCGGAAACCGGCCAGCCTCTCCCCGGCCCGGGACGCGCTGATCAAGAAGGGGCTGATCTACTCCGGCGAGCGGGGGACGGTCGCCTTCACCGTCCCGCACTTCGGCCGGTACCTGCGTACCCAGCCGTCCTGAGCGCCGGGCGCGGAGAGTCAGACCTTCGACCAGGGCGACGGGAAGACCACCTCGCCCGGCGGTGGGTCCTCGCCGGTGCCGGACGGCGGCAGCACCAACGCCTGCCACGGCTCCCCCAACCCGGACCACGGGCTGGTCAACCCCATCCGGTCCGCCCGGGTGAACCCGAAGCGCCGGTAGAACGTCGGCGCACCGAGCACCACCACCAGCCCCTCATCCAGCTCGGTGGCAGCGTCCAGGGCCGCCTGGACCACCGCCGTACCGTGTCCGATCCGCTGCCGGTGCGGCGCGACCGCGACCGGGCCGAGCGCCAGCGCCGGGAACGCGGCGTCGTCGGCGCGCACCCGGACCCGGCTCAGCAACGCGTAGCCGACCACCTCGCCGCCGTACTCGGCGACCATCGCCAGCTCGGGGATCCAGGCGTCGCTGTGCCGGAGCTCGTCGACCAGACGCACCTCGGGCGGCGCGGCCACGTCGGGGCGGGCGAAGGCGCCGGCCAGCACCCGGGCGACCGGTTCCTCGTCCGCCGGATCCTCGGGTCGCAGTCGCAGCGTCGTCACCCGCGCGACCTTACCGCGCGTAGGCGGTCCATCCGCGACGGTCGCTGAAATCGGCACGCCGGCCGGCCTCGCCGGACGTCCACGTCGGCCGATCCCTTTTGAGTGTTGCGGGGGTGGCGGCCGCCGCGACGGGGTATGACTGATTCATGAAGCCCGTGCGTTCCCTCGCCCGCGTCATGTTGAGCGGCATCTTCGTGGTCAGCGGCGCCCGCAACTTCACGAACCCCGGCCGGCTGGTCCCCGCCGCGAAGCCGGTCACCGACCGGGCCGCCCCACTGATCCAGAACCTGCATCCCCGCATCCCGACCGACACCGAGACGCTGATCCGAGCCAACGGGGCCACCCAGGTCGTGGGCGGGCTGATGCTGGCCACCGGGCGGTTCGCCCGACCCGCCGCGCTCCTCCTCGCCGGCACCCTGGTGCCGACCACGATCGCCGGGCACCCCTTCTGGAACACCGACGACCCGGCGACGCGGAGCAACAATCAGATCCACTTCCTGAAGAACCTGGGGCTGTTCGGCGGCCTGCTGCTCGCCGCCGCCGACACCGGCGGGAAGCCCGGCCTGCGCTGGCGCGCGGGCCACCGGATCGGCCACTCGCGACGCTCGGTGCAACGGGCGATCCGAACCGCCCGCCGGGAGGCGAAGATCGCGGTACGCTCGGCGGCCACCGGCCACCGAATTCCCGGCTGAGCCCCGGCAATACGGCCACCACCCCCCGCAAGGCCGCCAATCACCTGAACCACCCCACACCTGTGGGATCGGACACGGTCACATGACGCGGGAGGCTGCAACGTGAGGCACGGTTCTAGGCTCCGTGCCGGACCTGGACGGGTAGCACGATCCTGGTACGGAGGTGGCCACGGCATGCCGACGCCCGTCGGTAGACCGACGCGCCGCTTTGTTCCAGTCCCTTACCGGACGCGTGGCGTCGACCGCAGGACTGCCGTACGGAGCGCCGCCATCGCCGCCGTCGCCTACGCCGCGTGGGTCGCGATCGGCGCCTTCGGGCGGCCGTACAACTTCTTCGACATGAAGATCTACCACGGTGCCGTGGTGTGGTGGGCGGGCGGCAACGAGCTGTACGACTTCATCGCACCCGCGACGAACCTGGGCTTCACCTATCCGCCCTTCGCCGCCCTGGTCATGCTGCCGATGTCCTGGCTGCCGGTCGAGGCTGCCGGCTGGCTGAACGCGCTGGCCAGCATCGCCGCGCTGGCCGTCGTGCTGGCCGCGCTGCTGCGCCCGATCGTCGACCGGCTGGGTTGGTCGCTCTGGTTCACCGTCGGCATCGCCACGCCGGTGGCCCTCGCCATCGAGCCGTCCCGGGAGACCCTCGGCTACGGCCAGGTCAACCTGCTGCTCTTCGCCCTGGTCATGGCGGACCTGGTCGGACTGCGCTGGCGGGCGAAACGAGGCACCCACCACGACACCGCCGACTCGGCGCTGGCCCGGTTCGTCTACGGCGGCGGATGGGCCGGGGTCGGCATCGGTCTGGCCACCGCGGTCAAGCTCACCCCGGCGCTGTTCATCGCCTACCTGGCGATCACCCGGCAGTGGCGGGCGGCGGTGATCGCTCTCAGCACCACCATCAGCGTGACCCTCGGTACGTTCGCGCTGGTCGGCCCGGAGTCGCGGACGTACTTCACGGACGTGCTGTGGCAGACCGAGCGGATCGGCGCCGCGGACATGACCGCCAACCAGTCCCTCGCCGGCCTGCTCGCCCGGCTCTACGACTCCATCGAGACGCCCGGTCTGCTCTGGCTCGCCTTCTCGCTGCTGGTGCTGGCGCTCGGGCTGTCCCGGGCGGCCGCCGCCCGGGCCGACGGCGACGAGCTGACCGCGTTCACCCTGGTCGGGCTGACCGCCAACGTGATCAGCCCGATCTCCTGGTCGCACCACCTGGTCTGGGTCATCCCGGCGATCATCGTGCTGGCCGACGCCGCGCTACGCCGCCGCGAGGCGAGCCGTGGGCTGCCGCCCCGGGTCACCACGGCACCGCCCACCGGCGGAGTTCCGCCGCTGCGTCCACCGATGTGGTACCCGGCACTCACCGGCCTACGGCACGGGGCCGGCGCACTCGCGCTCTACCTGCTCTTCCTGATCTCGCCGATCTGGCTGTACGAACACCAACTCCCCGAGGTGTCCCACTACCAGGACGGGTTGTTCGGCGCGCTGATGGAGAACTCCCTGGCGATCGCCCTGATCGCGCTGGTCGCGGCGCTGCCCTGGCGCCCGGGCGCCGAGCCGGCGTTCTACCAGGAGCGGCTGGTCCGCACCGCCCAGCTCACCGCCCGCCGCTGACCGGCCCGCCTGGCGCTGACCGGTTCGCCGGGCGACCGGCCGGTCAGGGGCAGTTCACCCACTCCTCGGTACCGTCGGCGAAGACCTGCCGCTTCCAGATCGGCAGCCGCGCCTTCACCTCGTCCACCAGCCGGGCGCAGGCCGCGAAGGCCGCCGCCCGGTGGGCGGTGCTGACCGCCGCGACCAGGGCCACCTCGCCGATCTCCAGCCGGCCGATCCGGTGCGACACGGCCACCGCGTACACCTCCGGGTCGGCGGCGATCTCCGCCGCCACCTCGCGCAGCACGGCCTCGGCGGTGGGGTGACCCTCGTACTCCAGCACGGTGACCGTGCGGCCGTGGTCGTGGTCGCGGACCACGCCCTGGAAGGAGACGACCGCCCCGGCCCGGCGGTCGGCCACCGCCGCCTCGTGCGCGGCCAGGTCGAGCGGCCGGTCCGCCACCGAACCGATGACGATCGCCTCCGCCCGGCTCACGGTTCCTCCTTCGTTCGCGACTGCGGGGCTCGCCACCCCGGCTCAAGCGCGCATTCCGGCTCGGCCGCATCCCAGGCGAGCCGCCCCGGAACGCGCGTCCTCGCGCTCACCAGGCCCGCTCCCCGGGGAGCAACGGCAACGGTACGACGGGCACCCGGTCCCCGACCTCGCCGCTGACGCCCGGGCGGACAACCGCGAAGCCGTCCGCCCCGGCCAGGCCGCGCAGCATCGCCGAGCCGGCGTGGCGCAGCGGGTGTGCGGTGCCGGCGGCCCGGTCCAGCCGGACCAGGGCGAGGTGGGTGTAGTCGCCCCGGCCGGGGATCGGCTCGGCGAGGGTGGCCTGCGGCAGCACCGGCATCGGCCGGCCCTGAAGGCCCGCGAGCAGGGGCGCGACCAGTGAGACCAGCGCGACGACGGCCGACTGCGGGTTGCCCGGCAGGCCAGCCACGAACCGGACCCGCCCGTCGCCGTCCACCAGCCGGGCCAGCAGCATCGGGAAGCCCGGACGGACCGCCACGGTGTTGACCACGTAGTCCGCGCCGAGCGCCGCCAGCGTCGGATGCAGGTGATCGACCGGGCCGTGCATGGTGCCGCCGGTGGTGCAGACCAGGTCGGCGTCGGCGAGCGCGCCCCGCAGGGCCGCCACGTGGGCGGGCAGGGTGTCGGCGACCGGGCCCACCACGTCGGCCGGGCCCACCTGGCAGCCGTACCGGCGCAGCCAGCCGGGCACCGCCGGGCCGAGGGCGTCGCGCACCCGGCCGGCACCCGGTGGACCGGAGGTCAGCAGTTCGTCGCCGAAGACCAGCAGCGCGGCGCGCGGCTGCCGGCGGACCCGCAACGTGTCGTACCCGCAGGAGGCGGCCAGGCCGATCAGGGCCGGGTCGACCGGCGTGCCGGCGGGCAGCAGCTCGTCCCCGGCGTACGCCTCCTCGCCCGGCTCCCGCCACTCGGGCGTCGGGCGCGGCGTGCCGGCGACCCGGCCGTCCGCCGTCCGGGTCGACTCCTCGATCCGCAGGATCGCCCTGGTGCCCGCCGGCACCATCGCGCCGGTGGCGATCTCGGCGGTGGTGCCGTCGGCGGTCAACGGGGGCGGGGTGTGCCCGGCGAGCACCCGGCCGACCACCTGCCACGGGCCGTCCCCGCGCACCGCCCAGCCGTCCACGCTGGAGGTGGGGAACGCCGGCAGGTCGGTGCGGGTGGTCAGCGGCTCGGCGAGGGTGTGGCCGTCGGCCTCGGCAAGCGGGCGCTCGACCGCGGGGAGCGCGGCGGCAAGGCCGACCGCGTACACCCGGGAGCGGGCCTCCTCCCATCCGGCGGGCGGTGCGGCGGTCCGCGCCGCCGCGGCTGCGGTTTCCGTGCTCATCCGGCGAGCCTATCGCCGGGACGGACGCCGTGCGTGTTCAGTGGTCACCGCCGCGGAGCTGGTCGACGGCGTGCCGGAGGATCGGCCCGAGCACGGCGAGCCCGTCCTTCGCCCCACCCCGCGAGCCGGGCAGGTTGACCACCAGCATCCGGCCGACCACGCCCGCCAGCCCGCGGGACAGGGCGGCGGTGGGCACCCTGTCCCGGCTGTACGCCCGGATCGCCTCGGCGATGCCGGGGATCTCGTAGTCGAGCAGGGCCCGGGTCACCTCCGGGGTCCGGTCGGTCGGGGTGATCCCCGTGCCGCCGCTGGTCAGCACCACGTCGACGCCCTCGTCGCGGGCGGCCCGCAGCGCCGCGCCGACCGGCTCGCCGTCGGGCACCACGACCGGCTCGTCGACCACGCAGCCCAGCTCGCGCAGCCCGGCGACGAGCAGCGGGCCGCTGGTGTCCGCGTACACCCCGGCGGCAGCCCGGTTGGAGGCGACGACCACCCGGGCCCGGATCACGGCCGGTCCTCCGGCCGGACCCACTCGCCGGTCTTGCCGCCCTCCTTACGGAGCACGCGCACCGCGTCGACCGACGCCGCCGGGTCGACGGCCTTGACCATGTCGATCAGCGCGAGCCCGGCCACGGCCACCGCGGTGAGCGCCTCCATCTCCACGCCCGTCCGGTCGGCGGTCTTCGCGGTCGCGGTGATCTCGACCGTGTCGGTGGTGAGCCGCAGGTCGACGGTGACGCCGTGCAGGGCGATCGGGTGGCAGAGCGGGATCAGGTCGGGGGTCCGCTTCGCGCCCATGATCCCGGCGAGCCGGCCGACCGCGAGCGCATCGCCCTTGGGCAGGCCGTCGCGGCGCAGCAGCTCCACCACCTCGGGCGTGGTGCGGAGCCGGCCGGCGGCGACCGCGAGCCGACCGGAGACCGGCTTGGCGGAGACGTCGACCATCCGGGCCGCGCCGGCGGCGTCGACGTGGGTGAGCTGCGCGGAATCGGTCACGGCCACGAGCCTATCCACCAGCTACGACGTTGCGGCTTCGGCGTACCGAGGTGGCACTCTCTTTTCCGAACCTGGCGGCGAGGCCACCGAGGACCCGAATTTCCACGAGGCGACTCCGCCCCAATGTGCGCAAACCAATTGAAGAAAAATTTCAAGAGGTGGATCGGAGGGCCTGGTCCGCAAGGCGTTCTGTTGGCCACCGAGCGGCGTTTTCGCCCATTCCCGCTCGGGTCGTCAGTCGAAGCGCCAGGTGAGCAACTACTGATCACCCTGGCGGGCCGGACACTGCTTCCATCAAGATGGCTGCGAGGGGCAACCGGTCCGGTACATCCCGGATCCGAGCAACTCCGCTCCGCGCAAGGTTCATGGACCGAACGTCACATATCACCACAGTCTTGGCTAATGTTGCGCATAACGACATTTATCTCTTCTAATCGCCAGGATCTGACTCCTAAGCTGTCTTTCAGGAGATCCCGAGGATCGACCAATTGGGTGCGAAAGACTGCCGGGAAAGGAGTCGGGCGATGCGCAGCATCGAGTGGCACTGAGCGGAGACTTCTCGTAAAGAGTCCATCACGATAGGCTCCGGAGGCATCGAACCTGCTGGTTGACGCAGGGGAAAGCGTCAACCGTTCGGCTGCTGGAGCTGGATGAGCAACACCAACGGACGACGTGTTGGGACCGATCGGCACCTTGTGGCGCTCGTCGGTCTCATCGTCGTTGCCGCGTCAGCGGTCACCGTGTCGGCAACCGTCCTGCTCGGACGGCAGCCCCCGGCCTCGATCCGAGACGTTGCGACGCTCCTCACGCTGATCTTCATGATCGCGGTCGGTGGGGTCGTCAAGACGTCCGTCCGGATCCGGTCCACCACCCTCTCCGTAGCCTGGGTGGAAACCGCCGTGGTGATCGGGGTCGTCATCGCGCCCGGCCCCTGGGTGATCGTGAGCACCGGGATGGGGGTTGCCGCCGCTTCCGCCATCCTGCGGCTGCCGGCCATCAAGACCGCCTTCGGCATCGGCAAACACGTACTCGTTGCCGGTGGTGCCGTCGCGGTCGCGACCATCCTCGGCTGGCCCTGGTCGGCCATGCCGATCACGGACCTGGTCGTCCGGCTGGGGATCGTCTACCTGGTCGCGGCGTTCCTCGACGAGGCGATGGCGATACCCGTGATCGCGCTTGCCACCGGTACCCCGGTCCGACGTCAGTTCCGGTCGAACTGGGACCTGCGGGTGGTCGGCGTCGTGGTGCGGTTCGTGGTGACGGTGTGCACCCTGCTCATCCTGCGGGCCGACCCCCGGCTGCTGCTCGCCGTGCCGCCACTGGTGCTCAGCCTGCACCTGGCGTACTCCACCCGGATCCGGGCACGCACCGAACAGCAGGCGTGGCAGCGGCTCGCCCAGACCACCGACGCGCTCAACGTCGTCGGCCTGGACCAGGTACTGGCGACCGCCGTCACCCAGGCCGCCGAGCTCTTCTCCGCCGACGAGGTGGAGGTCGAGCTGCACGAGAATGACCGGACGGTCCGCGGCGGCACCGGCGGCATCGCGTACGACGGCGCGACTCCCGAGCCCAGCACCGCGGACGGCACGATCATCCCGGTGGCGCTGGAGGGGCACGACCACTCGGTCAACCTCGGCGTGCTGCGGCTCCGCTTCGCCGGGCCGGTCGAGCTGTCCGAGCGGGAGCGGTACACCCTGCGTACCTTCGCCTCCGCGCTCTGCACCGCGGTCCGCAACGCCCAGGCGTACGCCGAGCTGGCCCGGATCGCCGAGGAGCATGCGTACGCCGCCACCCACGACGCCCTGACCGGGCTCTCCAACCGGCGTCACCTGCTCGACGAGGGCACCGAGCAGCTGACCGGCCGGCACGCCGACGGCGTCACGGCCCTGGTGCTGATCGACCTCAACCACTTCAAGGAGGTCAACGACACCCTCGGTCACGGCGCCGGCGACCGCGTACTGATGCAGGTCGCCGACCGGCTGCGCGGCGCGGCCAGCCCCGGCGACCTGGTGGCCCGGCTCGGCGGCGACGAGTTCGCCGTCCTGTTGCGCGGGCTGCCGGCCCCGGCGGTGGCCGCGCACCGGGCCGACACGCTGCTCGCCGCCCTGCACGAACCGCTCGACCTGGACGGCATGCGGATCAGCGTGGAGGCCAGCGGCGGCATCGCCGTCGCACCGGCCAGCGGCGGGATGGCCGAGCTGCTGCGCCGGGCCGACGTGGCGATGTACCAGGCCAAGCGGTCCGGCCGGAGGACCGCCACGTACGCGCCGACCCACGACACCGCCGACCTGGGCCGGCTCACCCTCGGCGGCGAACTGCCCCGCGCGGTCGCCGACCACGAGTTCACCGTCAACTTCCAGCCGATCGTCGACCTGGGCAGCGGCGAGGTGATCGGCGCGGAGGCGCTGGCCCGCTGGCACCATCCCACCCACGGCATGATCGACCCGCTGCGCTTCATCGAGGCGGTGGAACGCTCCGGGCTGCTGCCCGCGTTCGCCGAGGCGATCCTCGACCAGGCGCTGATCGCGGCCGGCACCTGGCGGGACGCCGGCTTCGACCTGCCGGTCTCGGTGAACGTGTCGCCGCGCAGCCTCCTCGACGCGCGCTTCCCCGGGGCGGTGCTGGCCCGGCTGCGGGCGCACGACCTGCCGCCGGACCGGCTGGTGCTGGAGCTGACCGAGACCCTGACGCTCAGTCAGCTCGACGTGGTGGACCGGGTGCTCAGCCAGCTGCGCGACTCCGGCGTACAGCTGGCCCTCGACGACTTCGGCACCGGCTACTCCTCGCTGTCGCTGCTCTCTCGCATCCCGGTGCACGAGTTGAAGATCGACCGAAGCTTCGTCATCGCGATGGAGAGTTCGGCCGAGGCCGCCGCCGTGATCCGCTCCACCCTCGACCTGGGCCGCAGCCTCGACCTGACCGTGGTCGCCGAGGGCGTGGAAAGCGAGCCGCAGCGCCGGGCACTCTGGGAGCTGGGCTGCGCCGCCGGGCAGGGCCATCTCTTCGCCCGGCCGCTGCCGGCCGGCACGCTGCTCGCCGCCCTCCAGCGGGGCGCGGGTGGACGCCCCGGCACCCTCGCGCCACCGCTGCACGACGCGGGCGCGGTGATCCGCCTGCCGGGCCGCCGCTCGGGCGGGCGCGGCCGGACGGCCGCCGCCGAACCCACCGCCGCCCAGACCGTCAACGAACCCAGCCACCATTGATCCCGCGCCCCGGAACCCGACGCACGATCGGCTCAGAACCATGGACAGCTGCCCTCAGCTCCGATCGGAAGCCGTCCAGGATCCGCACGCAGGGGGCGGCGGGACGAGGTGCACGACGTGGGCCGGGGGGCGGCCGTCTGCCAGACTGGCCAGCGTGACCGCCGACCCCGACCGGCCCGCCACCGCCACCCGGCGCTGGGCGGCGATCGACTCCGCAGCCGGTGGGCTCGCCCTCGACCTGGGCCTCTACGCCGCCGCGGCGGCCTTCGCCGGGATCACCGCCGTCACCTCCACCCTGCTCCCGCACCGGGCCTGGGGGACGCTCGCCACCGCCGGCTACCTGCTGGCGGCGCTCGCCGTGGCCGGCCAGCTCCTCGCTCGGCGCCGGCCCGCCGCCACACCACTCGCCGGGCTCGGTGCCCGCTGGGCGGTTACCGGGTTCACCTGGGCCAGCACGGCGCTCCTGCCCGTCGTCGCGCAGAGCGTCCAGCGGGCGGCCGGGCGTACCGACCGGGCCCAGGAGGAGGTGATCGTGGTCGAACACGCCGGCAGCCGGCTCGCCGAGCACGGCACCCCCTACCTCGGCCACGACGCGATCGCCGCGCTGCCACCGGCGGAACAGCTGCTCGGCTACACCCCGTACCAGCCGGGGATGGCGCTGTTCGGGCTGCCCCGGGCCGCCACCGACGCCTGGTGGGCCGACGCACGGATCTGGTTCGCCCTGGCCACCGCCGCGATGCTGGCCCTCGCGGTGGCCACCCTGCGGGCCGCTCCCGGCCCGGTCCCGCCCGGCCGCGGATCCGCCGTGCTCCGGGGCGTACAGGCGGCCACCGTGCTGCCGGTCTGCGCACTCACCCTGGCGACCGGCGGCGACGACCTGCCCGTACTCGCACTCTGCCTGCTCGCGCTGGCCCTCGCCGCAGCCGACCGGCCCGGGCGGGCCGGCCTGGCGGTCGGCGCGGCCGGCGCGCTGAAACTCTTCGCCTGGCCGGTCGCGGTCGTGCTGGTCTGCTGGGCCGCCACCCGCCGGGCCGGCGTCCGCGCCGCCCTCGGGGCCTTCGGGCTGCCGGCCCTCGCGCTGCTACCCGCCCTGCTGGTCGACCGGGACGCCCTGGTCGAAAACGTGCTGCGCTTCCCGCTCGGACACGGCCTGGTGACCAGCCCCGCGCAGTCCCCGTTCCCCGGCCACCTCATCGCCACCGCGCTGCCCGCCGGCCGAGCCGTCGCCGCCGCGCTGCTGGTCGCGGCGGGCGTGGCGATCGCCGTCCGGCTCCTCCGCCGTCCGCCGCGCACCGCCGTCTCCACCGCGCTGATCTGCGGGTACGGGCTGCTCGCGGCGATCCTGCTGATGCCGTCGACCCGCTTCGGCTACCTGCTCTATCCGGTCGCCCTGCTGGTCTGGGCCCCCGCGCTGGCCACGGCCGACCGGCTTTCGGTCAACTTCCGCCACGCGACCCGCCCCGAGGGCGTAGACCTGAGAGCATGACCACCTATCGCGACCGGGCCGAGGCGGGCCGGATGCTCGCCGATCGCCTCACCGACCTCGCCGGGCGGCCGGACGTCATCGTCCTCGGGCTGGTACGCGGCGGGGTACCCGTCGCCCGGGTGATCGCCGACCGGCTCGGCGCCCCGCTGGATGTGCTGGTGGTCCGCAAGCTCGGCGTGCCGTGGGCACCCGAGGTGGCGTACGGCGCGCTCGGCCCCGGCGGGGTGCAGGTGCTCAACGAGATGGTCGCCGGCCGGCTCAGCGACGCCGACAAGGCCGAGGTGCGGCAGCGCGAACAGGCCGAACTGGACCGCCGGGAGCGCCGCTACCGGGCCGGCCGCCCCCAACTCACCCTGACCGGCAAGACGGCGGTCATCGTCGACGACGGGCTGGCCACCGGAGCCACCGCCCGCGCCGCCGTCCAGGTCGCCCGCCACCTGGGCGCCGCCCGGGTCGTCGTCGCCGTGCCGGTCGGCTCCGACCAGGCGTACGAGATGCTCGCCGCCGAGGCGGACCAGGTGGTCATTCTCGAGACACCGCCCGATTTCATGGCGGTGGGCGCGTACTACGAAGACTTCCACGAGGTCTCCGACGACGAGGTGACGGAAGCGCTCACCGCCACCGCGTGAGGTCACCGGGTACCGTTTGTCCCATGCAGCTCACCTGTCCCAAGTGTCATGGAGACATGCGCCAGTACGAGCGCAGCGGAGTAGTCATCGACCAGTGCGGCGAGTGCCGGGGCATCTTCCTCGACCGCGGCGAACTCGAGAAGCTGTTCGAGGCCGAGGCGAACTGGAACCAGCAGCACACCCCGCCGCAGGCCGCACCCGCCGCAGGCGGCTACACCCCGCCGCCGCCCCCGCCGCCCACCGCCGCCCCGCACCAGCCCGGGTACGGCGCCGTCCCGCCGCCCCCTCCGCCGCCGCCCGGCCACGGCTACGCGCAGCCCGCGTACGGCCACGGGGGGCACTACGGCTACCACGGCCACTACAAGCGCAAGAAGCGCCACGGCTTCCTCGGCGAACTCTTCGACTGACAGTGAGGATGTAGGGGTGGGGTCACCCGGTTGGGTGTGACTCTCCGACTGACCGACGGTGCTGTCCTGCTGCGGATTCGTCGATTCGGCCGGGTGACCCCGTTCCTGCACGTCACTGGCAGAGGCTTCCCGCTGACTCGCTGCCGACGGCTCGCGGCGGGACGAGTCAGACGATGGCCATGTCGACGAAGCGGGACAGGTGCAGCTGGGCCGCGACCGTCACCGTGTCGGTCGGACCATTTCTGTGTTTAGCGACAATGAAGTCCGCTTCTCCGGCCCGCGGCGACTCCTTGTCGTAGTAGTCGTCGCGGTGCAAAAGAATGACGACGTCGGCATCCTGTTCAATTGAGCCTGATTCGCGCAAATCGGACAATTGTGGCCGCTTGTCGGTGCGCTGCTCGGGGCCGCGGTTCAGCTGACTCACCGCGATCACCGGGCACTCGACCTCCTTGGCCAGCAGCTTAAGGCCACGGGACAGGTCGGCGACCTCCTGCTGCCGGCTCTCGGTGCGCTTCGGTGAGGTCATCAGCTGGAGGTAGTCGACCACGATCAGCTTGAGGTCGTGCTTCTGCTTGAGCCGCCGCGCCTTGGCCCGGATCTCCATCAGGTTCATGCTCGGCGTGTCGTCGACGAAGAGGGGCGCCTCGCTGATCTCGCCCATGCAGCGGGCCAGCTTGGTCCAGTCGTCGTCGGAGAGCTGGCCGCTGCGCAGCACGTGCAGCGGTACGCGGGCCTCGGCCGAGAGCAGCCGCATGACGATCTCGACCTTGCTCATTTCCAGCGAGAAGATCGCCGACGCCTGGTTGGAGCGAATGGCCGCATTTCGGGCAAAGTCCATGCTCGCCGTGCTGTTGTGCGTCGGGATCATGGACCGGCCGGCCAGGTAGAGGTGGTCGGGGTTGTCGACCGTCACGCAGCGCACCGGAACGCTGGCCACCGGCCGGACGTCCACGATGAACCGGGAGGTGGTCCGGGCGTCCGAAGACGTCCGGCGCCGCTCCGCGTGCGCCGCACGCTTGCGTGCGAGCCGGAAGACCGGGTCCGGCGTGGAGAAGTTCAAGGTATAGGCGGTGGACGAATCCTCGGTCCGCCCCCGTACCCGCTCTTCGCTGATCGTGCAGCGGTAGCCCAGGCTGACCACCAGCTCCCGGACGCCCTCGATGAGGCGCTTGGAGGTGGACGTGTACTGGAGGTTCCCCGCCGGGGCGACCGTGCCGTCGGTGTCCATCAGGCCGGCGAGCAATGCTCGACGCTGCGCCTCCGAGGCTCGTAGGTACTCCTGCGGGATGTGCTTCTCTTGCGCCACGCCGGCTTGCCGGAGCAGCGCCAGGAAGGAACCGCTCCGGTCGTGGCACTCAGCGCACCGGCGAGTCGAGGCGTTCTCGCGCCGGGCTCGGGTGGAGCAGCCGCAGTCGACACAGGTCCGGTCAGGGTTGGCGGCGGGAGCGAGCGGCACGATGGTGTAGACCATCGGCCCGCTGGGGCGTACCACAAAACCGTCCTGCGCGACCAGATCGACCACATCGGCGTCGGCCGTCGTGAAGCGACTCGCCCCGGTGTGCCCGTCGCCGAGCCACACCCCGAGGGTGTACGGCGGAACAACCAGGTCCCGCTCGGGGAGTTGGAGTGGCGCGCAGTTCTCCACCGCGTGGTTCAGCCGGCGGTCCGCCGTTTCGGTGCGCAGGGTTGCCGCGATCTGCGCGGTCGTCACCACACCGTCGTGGCGCGCCCGGGCACCGCTGTTGACGTGCCGCTCGCCCCGCTCGCGGAGGCCGGCCAGGAGAGCGCCGGCCGGATAGCCGGGAGCATGCGCGAGCGTGACCAGGCGGTGCGGGTCCGCTCCGGCCGTCGCCGCAGCCGCCCGCACCGTGGCCAGCGAGGCCTCGGACCAGTAGTGGCGCAGGCGCGCCTCCGGCTGCCGCCGGCTGGCCCGGGTGGTCGTCTTCCACAGGTGCTCGGCGTCCGCCACGATGACCGAGCCGTCAGAGAACTCGACCTCGTAGCAGGGTCGGTCGTACATCACATCGAAGACGGCCGTGATGGTGGTCGGTGTGCCGTCCGCCGCGAGCAGCTTGTCCCCGACCGCCACCTCGCCCATGACGGTCCAACCCTCGGGGGTGGGCAGCGGGGTGTCGAGCGCCAGGGCCTTCCCCAAACCCGGCCGGCCCGCCACGATGATGAGTTGCCCCGGGTGCAGGCCGTTCAACAGCCGGTCGAGGTCGCTGAAGCCGGTCGGTACCCCGGTCATCACGCCGCCCTGGGCGCCCACCGCCTCGATCTCGTCGAGCGTCGGCTGGAGCATGTCGGCGAGGACGGCGAAGTCCTCGCTGACCCGCTTCTCGGTCACCTCGTAGACGGCCTGTTGGGCGAGGTCGACGATGTCGTCGACATCCCGGCTGCCGCCCTGGCCGGTGCCGTACCCGAGCTGAACGATCCTGGTGCCCGCCTCGACCAGCCGGCGCAGCACGGCCCGCTCGCCGACGATGCGCGCGTAGTAGGCGGCGTTGGCGGCGGTCGGCACGCTGGCAATCAGCGTGTGCAGGTAGGGCGCGCCGCCGATCCGGGCCAGGTCGCCGGAGTCGGCGAGGGCGGCCGCCACGGTGATCGGGTCGGCCGGCTCGCCGCGGCCGTAGATGTCGAGGATCGCGTCGAAGATGGTGGCGTGCACCGGGCGGTAGAAGTCGTTGGACTTCAGGATCTCCACGACATCGGCGATGGCGTCCTTGGAGAGCAGCATGCCGCCGAGGACGCACTGCTCCGCGGCCACGTCCTGGGGTGGGGTCTTCTCGAACTGCGCGTCCCGCTGCGCCGGCGCGGGCGGTTGTCCACCGGTCCGCTCCGCACGCGTATCGTCGGTGACCGACACGGGTCCCCCCTCGCTGCGTCGGATCGAATCCAGCTCCACCGCCGGCTCTGACAGCTCCGACGACCCTCCGGTCGGTCGGGGGCCACCGCCCGGACGGTCGGGGGACACGATACGGAACCCGAGCTCAGGCTCTCAACAATGCCGGTGGACGAGCCTCGGGACAACCTGTGGACGCCGGGGGACAGACATGTGTGCAGGATGTGCACAGGGGTGTGGACAAGCGGTGGGGATTCCTGTTCCATGCGGCTCTGGCCTGCGGTTATGTAATCCCCACCCTGTGGACGACAGATTCCGGGTCAAGTCCGCCCCCGGCCGCCATCTGGTCCGAGCGGCGACACCTCGACAGCGGGCGCTCCGGCCGTGAGACACCGGGACTGGCGAGCGGAGAGCTCAGTTCGCTCGAACGTCAGCCGACCGGCCCGTCACGCTCCCGAGCCCCGGTCGGCGGAGCCGGTACCCACGCCTTCGCGTCGCTGATCGCGGGCGCACCCCGGTTCGGGCTGGCGCTGAGCAGTCTGGTCGTCGCGATGGTGCTGCCGGGGGCCGGGACGACCTGGCGCTCGGCGACGTGGCGCTGGCGGCGGCCGTGGTCCAGGGTGCCCACTCGACGGTGGCGATCAGCGCGGTGACCGGCCAGCCGATCGGCTGATCGGCGACGGCTCCGGGTCGTGGCGCGGCGTCAGGCCGGCGGGCATGCCGAAGGGCCCGCACCGGGAGTCCGGTGCGGGCCCTTTGGTCGTTGTCGGGTGTCAGCCCTGGACGACGTTGAGGTTGAACTTGGCGCTCACCTCGGGGTGCAGCTTGATGGTCACCGGGTAGGAGCCGATCGACTTGATGTGACCGGGCAGCTCCAGCCGGCGGCGGTCCAGAGCCGGACCGCCGGCCGCCTTGACGGCCTCGACGACCTCGGCCGGGGTGACCGAGCCGAAGAGGCGGCCGCCGTCGCCGGCACGCGCCTTCAGGTTGACCTTCAGGCCTTCAATCTGGGCCTTGACCTCGTTGGCGTGGCCGAGGTCGCGGATCTCCCGGGCCGCGCGGGCCCGCTTGATGACCGTGACCTGCTTCTCCGCACCCTTGGTCCAGGCGATCGCGAAGCCCTGCGGCAGCAGGTAGTTACGGCCGTAGCCGTTCTTCACCTCGACGATGTCGCCCGGGGCACCGAGGCCGGACACCTCCTGAGTCAGGATGATCTTCATGTCGGTGCCTCCTCTCAGCGGGTCGTGGCCGTATACGGCAGGAGCGCCATCTCGCGGGCGTTCTTGACCGCACGGGCGATCTGCCGCTGCTGCTGCGAGGTCACGCCGGTCACCCGCCGAGCGCGGATCTTGCCGCGGTCGGAGATGAACTTGCGCAGCAGCGCGGTGTCCTTGTAATCGATGTAGGTGATCCCGTCCTTGTCGAGCGGGTTCACCTTCTTCTTCGGCTTGCGAAGTGCCGCAGCCTTGGCCATTGCTCTTGCTCCTGGTTTGCGATCGCGGGCGCTCGGCGCCATTAGAACGGGGGCTCCTCGTCGAAGTTTCCGCCCGAACCACCGCGCGAGGGAGCCGGGGCAGCCGAGGCCCAGGGGTCGTCGAAGTTGCCTCCGCCGCCCTGGCCACCACCACCACCACCGAAGCCGCCACCGCCGCCGCCCGAGCGGGACATCTTCTGCACCTTCGCCGTGGCGTAGCGCAGGGACGGGCCGATCTCGTCGACCTCCAGCTCGATGACGGTGCGCTTCTCACCCTCGCGGGTCTCGTACGACCGCTGACGCAGCCGGCCGGACACGATCACCCGGGCGCCGCGCTGCAGCGACTCGGCGACGTTCTCGGCGGCCTGCCGCCAGACCGTGCACGAGAGGAACAGCGGCTCGCCGTCCTTCCACTCGCCGGACGCCTTGTCCATGAAGCGGGGCGTCGAGGCGACCCGGAACTTGGCGACCGCCGCCCCGGAGGGGGTGAACCGCAACTCGGGGTCATCGGTCAGGTTGCCGATGACCGTGATGGTGGTGTCTCCTGCCATGACCATCTCCTCGCGCACTCATCTCTGTGCCCTACAGGCTCTCAGAGCCCTCCGACAGCGTCGATGAGGCTTGATCCGGACGTGCCGGGTCTAGATGCTCAGCGCATCTCCGGGCGGATGACCTTGGTGCGCAGCACCGACTCGTTGAGTCGGAGCTGACGGTCCAGCTCAGCCACGGCCTCCGGCGACGCCTGGAGGTCGATGACGGCGTAGATGCCCTCGGCCTTCTTGTTGATCTCGTACGCGAGGCGCCGGCGGCCCCACACGTCGGTCTTCTCCACCGAGCCACCCGCGGTCCGGATCACGTTCAGGTACGTGTCGAGCGACGGGGCGACGGTGCGCTCCTCGAGGCTGGGGTCGAGGATCACCATGACTTCGTAATGACGCAAGACGTGCTCACCTCCTGTGGGCTAAGCGGCCACGGTCCTTCCGTGGCAGGAGGTCGTGCGTCGCGTCCGTGACCGGCAGCGGGGGGACCCGGCCGGGCGCGGACAACCGGACCAGGATACCCGGTCCGGACGATCATGCCCGGGCCGGTCGTGCGCGGTGCCCGGACGCGGTGACAGGGGCCCACCTCCGGGTGCGAGCACCGGAAGTGGACCCCTGTCCACGGGGCCGCGGGGCGTCCCGTCCGCATTCCTTGGGTGGGACCTGGGGAGGAACGACCACACCGATGAGGTTGGATCGAGGACGCCCCGCGGAGCTCTATCGTGTTGTCACGTGCTCTGACCATACAACCGCTCTCGTCACCTGTAGGGGGAATTGGAATAATTTGCCCGCTATCCTGCTGTCAGCCGGTCAGGTGTGACGAGTCGGATCCCGCCCCGTCGTGCCGGGCCGCACGGCGGGGCGCCCCGTTCCGGGGGTCTTCCCTGCATCCGGACGCCTGTGGAGACTGCGCTCGGGTGCAGCGTCGACCGTCGATCCCACCTCGGTCAACGACCACCGGACCGACTGGTGACGCGGATGCCGGCGGCACCGACGCCCACCATCCACGCCCTCGTGGTCACCCCGCTCGTCGGAGGGGCGACGTAGGCTGCCCAGCATGCGAATCGGAGCCCACGTCGATCCGACCGACCCGCTGGCCGAGGCGGCCGCCCGGGACGCCGAGGCCGTGCAGTTCTTCCTCTCCGATCCCCAGGGGTGGAAGGCCCCGAAGCCGCGGGAGGACGCCGAGCGGCTGCGCGCGGCCGACGTCGACCTCTACGTGCACGCGCCGTACGTCATCAACGTGGCCACGCTGAACAACCGGATCCGCATCCCCAGCCGCAAGCTGCTCGTCGGCCACGCGGTCGCCGCGGCGGCCGTCGGGGCCAAGGGGCTGATCGTGCACGGCGGCCACGTCAACGCGGGCGACGACGTCGCCGCCGGCTTCGACAACTGGCGCAAGACCTTCGCGTACGCGGCGGAGTCCGGTGGATTCCCGCTTCCGGTGCTGATCGAGAACACCGCCGGCGGCGACAACGCCTGCGCCCGGCACCTCGACGCGCTGGCCCGACTCTGGGACGCGCTCGGCGACTACGAGGTGGGCTTCTGCCTCGACACGTGCCACGCGCACGCCGGGGGTGAGGAGCTGCTGGGCCTGGTGGACCGGGTCAAGGCGATCACCGGCCGGATCGACCTGATCCACGCGAACAACTCCAAGGGCGCCTTCAACTCGGGGCAGGACCGGCACGACAACCTCGACGGCGGGACCATCGACCCGGAGCTGGTGGTGGCGGTGATCCGGGCGGCCGGCGCGCCGGTCATCGTGGAGACACCGGGCGGGGTCGAGGGCCAGGCGGCGGACATCGCCTTCCTGCGCCGGCAGTTGGGTACCGGGACGCCGGCGGCATGACGACCGAGCAGTCCGACGGCACCCGGCCGGCCGAGCGGTCCGCCGACGGCGACGGGCAGCCGCCCACCGGCGGGAACGGAGTCGCCGAGGCGGCGCAGGGTGCGCCCTCGTCGGGCCGGATCGGCCCGACCGGCAGTGCCCCGGCCCGGACGACCGACCCAGACGGCCCCGACCAGGCCGCCGCCGACCGATCCGGCCTCGACACGGGCGCGGGCGCCACCAGGATCGACCCGGGCGACACCGGTGCTGCCGGCGAGCCAGGGAAGAACGGCCGGGCCGGCGAGCCCGGGAAGACGGGCCGGGCCGGCGAGCCCGGGAAGACGGGCCAGGGCGGCAAGCCCGGGAAGACGGGCCAGGGCGGCAAGGCGGCCGGGCCGGCTGCGGCCACGAAGGACGGCCCGGGCGACACCGACCCGCCCAGCGAGCCGACCGTGGCCACGAAGACCGGCCGGGACGGCGACGCCGATGGGCACGGAAAGCCCGACGAGGGCAAGGACACGACCGCCGGTGCCGGAGAGAAGGACACCGCAGCCGAGGGCAAGGAGCCGGCCGACCGCTGGTCCGCCTTCGGCCCCGCCCCGGAACCCGTGCTCACCCGGCCGCGCCGGGCGCTCCGCGCGGTGGGCCGGTTCCTGATCCACGAGTGGACGCTGGCCACCGTCGCCTCCCTGGTGCTGGCCGTCCTGATGACCTGGCCCACCCTGCGTTACCCGCGCTACACGCTGCCGCAGGACTACTGGGACCCAAGCCTGCAGTCCTGGCAGATGGCCTGGTCCGGGCACGTTCTGCTGACCGACCCCGCGCAGCTCTGGCACTCGAACACGTTCTTCCCCGACCGGTGGAGCTTCGCCTTCTCCGACACCCTGCTCGGGTACGCCCCGGCCGGCATGCTCGGTCACGGCCCCGAGGCCGCCCTGCTGCGCTACAACATCATGTTCGTGCTGGCGCACGCGCTCGCCACGCTCGGGGCGTACGCGCTGGCGCGGCAACTCGGCGCGGGGCGGATCGGCGCGGCGGTGACCGGCGTCGCCTACACGTACGCCCCCTGGATCCTGGCCCAGGCCGGGCACCTGCACATCATCTCCAACGGCGGCATCCCGCTGGCGCTGGCGATGCTCGCCCGCGGCCACGGTTGGTCCCTCCGGTACGGCTACCGGCCCCGGCGCCGGCACGCCGGCTGGGCGTTCGCCGGCTGGCTGGTGGCGGCGTGGCAGCTCAGCCTCGGCTTCGGCATCGGGCTGCCGTTCGCGTACCTGCTGGCCGGCGTCGTGCTGGTCTCCGCCGTCGTCTGGTTCGCCCGGCGCTGGGTGGTGCGCCCGGTGAAGCGGCCGTTCGGTGGCCGGCTGCTCCTCGCCGACGTGCTCGGCGGCGTCGTCTTCGCCGCGGTGGGCGCGCTGCTCGCGGTGCCGTACTTCAAGGTCGCGGAGCTGCACCCGAACGCGGCGCGGTCGCTCGCCGAGATCGACCTCTACTCGCCGCCGGCCAGCGGGTTCCTCACCGCCCCGGCAGAGTCGCGGATCTGGGGCCCGTTGCACGAGGGGGCCCGCAGCGTGCTGCCCTGGCACCCGGAGATGACGCTGCTGCCGGGCTTCGTGCTCTACGCCCTGGCGGCCGGCGGGCTGTTCTTCTCGGTCTGGCGGGTACGCCACCGGATCTTCCTGCTCGCCGGGGTGCTGGTGGCGATGGCCCTGGCCATGGGCACCAGGCTCTTCGACGGCCGGTTCACCTACGTACCGCTCTTCGACCACCTCCCGGGCTGGAACGGGCTGCGCACCCCGGGTCGGATGATGCTCTGGGCCACCCTGCTGCTCGGCCTGCTCGCCGCCGGTGCGGTCACCGCGTTCTGCGCCCGCGTACGCGAGTTCGCCGCCGAGCGGGTCCCGCCGTGGCCCGGTCCCTGGCTGCGGCTGGCCACCCTGCTGCCGCTGCTCCTGGTCGTCGTGGAGGGGCTGAACACCACGCCGCACCCGGTGGTGCCGCAGCAGCCTCCGGTGATGCGCGCGGTCGAGGGCCCGATGCTGGTCCTGCCCAGCAGCCAGGCCCTGGACCAGCCGTTGATGCTCTGGTCGACCAGCCGGTTCCAGCCGATGGTCAACGGCGGCAGCGGCTTCACTCCGAAGGGTCAGGCCCGGGCACGCGACGTCAGCGTCGGCTTCCCCGACCAGACCAGCGTCGACCACCTGCGCCAGATCGGCGTGAAGACCGTGGTCGTGCTGCCCGGCCAACTCGGCGGCACGCCGTGGGAGGGGCTCCTCGACCGCCCGGTCGACGGGCTGGGCATCACCCGCGAGGAGGTCGACGGCGCGGTGGTCTACCGGCTCTGAACCGCCGGGCACCGGTCGCGGTCCGGGCACCCCGAATCACCCGACCAGGGCTGCTGGCCGAGGCACGGGCATCGGCTGGCCCGACGATCTGGTGGACCGGTCGGTACTGGCCGGCCCGCCGGCCCGGACGGCGGCAGATGGCCGTCCGGGCCGGCGTCCCCGGCAACAGCGCCACGTCCCGCTCAGGTCGAGGCGGGCACCTCGGCGCGCAACTGTTTCGCCCGCCTGGGGAACCAGGGGGCGTCCGGTGCACCGTCCAGCACTCCGCCGTCCGGGTCGTCCGCGTACGTGGCGCGGACCCCGTCCCGCTCGGGCCGGAGGATGTCCCGGATCACGAAGCCGCAGAGCACCGCCACGGTGATCAGCCGCAGGCTGGCCGCCAGCACGAACACGCCCTCGGGGAAGACCGGCCGGCTGGTGGCCGAGCCGAGCAGTTCGCCGTAGAAGGCGACGAAGTAGCAGACTTCGGCGATCTGCCAGGCCAGGAAGGCTCCCCAGCGCGGCCGGGCGAGCACGGCCAGCGGCAGCAGCCAGAGCACGAACTGCTGGGACCAGACCTTGCTGAAGATCAGGAAGGCGGCGACCACCAGGAAGCCGAGCTGCGCGAGCCGCGGCCGGCGCGGAGCGAGCAGCCCCAGCGCGGCCACGCCGAGGCACGCCAGCCCGAAGAGCAGGTACGACACCCAGTTGAGGGTGGGGATGTTGGCGCTGAGCCACTCGAACGGCCCCAGCTCGCCCGGCTTGGACGGGCTCACCTTGCCGTCGAGATAGCGGCCGATGTACCAGAAGGTGCCCCAGTCGATCGCCCGGGTGCTGTTGAGGTCGAAGAAGCGGTTCCAGCTGTCTCGGTACGGGATCGCCACCGGCAGATTGACCACGACCAGCGCCACCAGGCCCGCGCCGGTGGCGGTGAGCGCGGCGCGCAGCCGGCCGGCCCGCAGCCCGAGCACCAGGATCGGGCCGAGCAGGAACAGCGGCCACATCTTCGCCGCCCCGGCCAGGCCGAGCAGCACGCCGGCGATGGCGGGGCGGCGTCGTGCCCAGGCCAGCAGCCCGAAGGCGGCCAGCCCGACGGCGAGCAGGTCCCAGTTGACGGTGGCGGTGAGCAGCAGGGCCGGTGCGAGCGCGAACATCGCCGCGTCCCACGGTCGTCGGCGGCGCAGGTTGAGGATGACCGCGACGGTGGCGACGGCGAGTGCGCTGAGCACCAGCGCGTTCAGGTTGTAGAACCACTGGCCCTGGTTGATGCCGGGGTTGTCCACGCCGAGGGCGTGCACCGGCAGGCCGAGGACACCCATGAAGTAGCCGGTCAGCACCGGGTACTCCACCGGGTGGTCGGCGTAGGGCACCTTGCCCTCGTTGAGCCCTTCGGCGTAGTAGAGCGCCAGCACGTCGGTGTAGCACATCCGGGTGTACTGGATGTTGTTCTGCCAGGCACCGTCCTGGCAGGGCGACTTCTGCACCCAGTGCAGCGCAAGCGTCAGGCAGACCAGCGCCAGCACGATCCGGGCGGCGGTCCAGAAGCGGCCCTCCCGGTGCACCGGCCGGTCCACGGCGACCGCGTGGTCGCCGAGCGGGCCACCGATCAACTCGGAGGCGCCTCGGACGAAGCCATCCGACCGGGACGGATGGTCGATGGGCCCATTGTCGTCGATGCCTGCCGTCGACTGGATGCTCATGGAAAGGCATCCTGCCCTATCTCGGACCCGCCGACGAGAACTGACGGCAGCGGACGTCGGCGTCCCAGCGGAGTCCGCAAGATCCATTGCGCTGGTGGCGACAGACAACCCGGATCCAATCCCCCGACCACCCTGCTTCACCGTGGCCTCGGCCTGTGGCGCGGCGCTGCCCTTCAGGATGTCGACTCACCGGCCCTGCGGGCCGAGGCGATTCACCGGGCGCTGACCGAGACGACGCAGGCGCTCGAGGTGCTCAGCAGCGCCATAGCGAACCGCTGACGGCCCGGGTAAAGCCGACGGCGGCCGGACCAGTGGTCCGGCCGCCGTCGTCAGGCCCTGCCGTCAGTACGCCTGATCTGGTGGTGTGCTGGGCAGGAGGCCACCACCGCGACCGCCGCCGCCCGGGCCCCACGGGAAGCCGCCGTTGCCGTTGCCGTTGTTGCCGCCGGTGTTGCCTCCGTTGTTGTCGCCGTTGCCGTTGTTGTCACCGCACGGGAAGAGGCCGAGCGGGTCGCACTGCTGCTCGGTCGGCGGCGCGGGCGGCGGGTCGCCGTTGCCGCCGTCGTCCTTGCCGATGTGCGCGGCGGGCGGGAAGTCCATCTTCTCCTTGCCCTGGAGCGCGTCGTTCATGAACCGTTGGAAGATGGCACCGGGCATCCGGGCACCACTGATGTCCGTCTTGCCGTCCTTCATCAGGATCGCCTTGCGGGCACCCTTGTTGCCGACCCAGACGGCCGTGGCGAGTTGCGGCGTGTAGCCGATCATCCAGGCGTCGCCGTTGTGTGAACTGCCGTCGCCCAGTTCCCAGGTACCGGTCTTCTCCGCTGCCTTGCGGCCACCTGCGAGCTTGCGGTTCACCTGGCCCGGGTACTTCTCGAGCACCGAGGTCACGTCGGCGACGACGTTCTTCGGGATCCGCTGCACCGAGTTCAGCTTGTGGCTACCCACCAGGTCCCACTTACCGGTGCTGAGGTTCTGCTTCTCGACCTTCTTGATGAAGTGCGCCTTGTTGTAGACGCCCTGGTTGGCGAAGGTGGCAACGCCGTTGGCGTGGTCGAGCACCGTGATCGGGTACTGGCCGTAGCCCACCGGGTAGTAGAACGGGTCCGGCGCCACCTCCGACGCCTTCATCTTGGTGAGGTCGTACTCCTTGGCCGGATCGGTGTCGATCCGCCACATCATCGTGACGCCCGCGCGCTTCGCCATGTCGACGACCTTGTCGGCGCCGATCTTCTCGGTGACGTGCCAGAACGGCACGTTCAGCGAGAGCAGCGTCGACTTCTCCAGCGTGCAGGAATCGCCGCAGGACGGGTTGTCCGTGCCCGCGTTGCTGATCGGATTCTTGAAGCCCTCCGGCTTGAAGGCCTTGCCCTTCCAGCGCGACTCGATGGAATGGTCGGCAGCGAGCGCCGCCGCCAGGGTGTAGATCTTGAAGCTCGAACCCGGGGAGTGGCCGCCGGTGATGATCCCGTTCTCGTAGTTCTTGCCGGCGTAGTCGTGGAAGGTGCCGTTGTCACCGCCGTAGTAGGCGCGCACCTCACCGTTTCTCGGGTCGATCGCCACCACGGCGGCCATCAGGTTGTCGCGCTGGCCGTAGAGCTCGGAGCCCTTCTTGGCCCGCTGGGCCGCGTCGAGCGCCGCTTTCTGCATCTTGGTGTCGATGGTGGTGGTGACCCGGTATCCGCCCCGGCTCAGCGCCTTCGAGCAGAGCGGCTTGTTCGGCGTCGCCTCGGCGTCGTTGTCGGTGCAGAGATTCATCTCGCGCATCTCCTGCACCACGTAATTGACCACGTTGCCGTAGGGCGTGTCGAGACCGAAGCCCCCGGCGTTGCCCTTGGGGCTGAGCGCCTTGATGTTCTTCGGGTACTCGGTGGGGTGCTGAGGCTTGCCGGGCGCGTCGAGCCACCCTTCGGTGATCATGCCCCGGATCACGTAGTTCCACCGGTCCAGCGCGTCCTGCGCGTTGGTCGCCGGATCATAGCCCTTGTGGCCCGTGGACCTGTCCAGCTCGGGCTGCTTGATCAGCGCGGCGAGCACCGCGCCCTCGGCCACGGTCAGGTCCTTGCTGTCCTTGCCGAAGTACGTCCGCGCCGCCGCCTGGATGCCGTACGCACCCCGGCCGAAGTAGATCACGTTCAGGTAGTGCTGCATGATCTCCGGCTTGCTGTACCGGTCGTTCAGCTTGGAGGCGAAGATCGCCTCCTTCACCTTGCGCGCGTACGTGTCCTGGTCGAGGTTCTCGAAGGCGTTGCGGGCGTACTGCTGGGTGATGGTCGAGGCGCCCTGCTTGCCGCCGCCGGTGAGGTTGTTCCAGGCGGCCCGGGCGATGCCCTTGTAGTCCACGCCGGAGTGCCGGTAGAAGTTCCGGTCCTCCGCCGCGGCCACCGCGTGCTGCACGTGCTCGGGGATGTCCTTGATGGTGACGAACTGGCGGTTCTCTTCACCGACCTTGGCGATGGTCTGCTTGTCGGCCGAGAGAATCGTGGTGGACAGTGGTGGCACGGTGTCCTCGGGCAGGACCACGTTCGTGGAGTAGTAGGTGAAGCCGACCACGCCGATGCCGGCGAGCATGATGAAGACGGCGAAGCCGGCGATCAGGATGTTGATCCGGCGCCGCTTCTTCGCCCGGGCCCGCGCGGCGGGGTCGTCACCACGGCCACCACGGCCACCACGGCCACCACGACCACCCCGGCCGGGGCCGCCCGGGCCACCCGGTCCGCCGGGACCGCCGGGACCGCCGCCGGCCCCGCCTACGCCGGCCCGGGCCACCGCGGCCCGCCCACCGACGGCCGCCGAGCCGACGCCCGCCCGCCCGGCCGCACCCGCGCTGGCCGCGGCCCGCCCCGCCGGAGCGCCCGGAGACACCGGCACCGAGGCCCGGCCGGCGCCCGCGCGGCCGGAGGCGCTACCGGGCGCCGGCGACACCGGCACCGAAGCCCGTCCCGCGCCGGCCCGGCCCACCGAGGCCGCACCCGACGCACCGTGCGGTGTCGGGGCCGCACCGCCGACCGAGGCGCGCCCGCCGGACGCGGGGCCCCGGGGCGTCACCGAGGCACGGGCCGACGCACCGCCTGCCGCCCCGGATGACCAGCCGTTCCCGTGCGGGCCTCCGCCGCGGTCGGGGTCGCCGTTCGGGCCCGGGACCTGGGCCCGCCCATGCGAAGAACTGGGATCGCCGTAGTTCATTCCTCACACCCTGCCGGTCGCGGTGGGGCGCGGGGGCGCCGCCACCGGGTTGCCGTGAGCTGGGACACGAGACGCTACCCGCCGGGCATGCCGGGGCGTAGCCGTCGAATCCGACCCAATCGGACCTATCAGACTGAACAACTGTCCGTCGTCCCGCCCGGGCGTCAGCCGGGGGTCGACCGGTACAGCCAGATTCACCGTTGCGCCTCTCGCCTTCGACGAGTGGCGGAGCTGCCCGGCGCGGACAAGCCGCTCGCCGCCTCCTGCTCCGACCCGTCTTCCACGCCACCGGCCAGCCCGTCCCGGCCGAGCAGGTACTGCTCGACGAGATGGTTCCAGTCGCAGCCGGGGCAGACCTCGACCACGAAGACCTGAAACTCACGCAGCGTCATCGCCAGGACCGACAACTCGGCCCGGGTACGCGCCTGGCCGGCGGACTGCTTGAGTTCGTCGCCGTAAATGTAGTGGACATGCACGAGGTGCTCGACACGGCAGATCGGGCAGCGCTCCTCGGTGGGTTCGCCGTGGAAGCGGGCCGCGTTCTTCAGGTACGGAGAGGCGTCGCAGACGTCGTACCTGCCCACCCGGGCGGCGAGAAGATCACGCAGCACCGCTCGCTTCTGAAGCGAGTAGTCGACGACCTGGCGCTGCGTACGCATGCGGCAAAGGGTACGCGGTCCGGCCGGACGAGGCGACCACCGTCACGATCCGTGACGACAAAACCGCGTAGCCGAAGGTTTGCCCTGATCATGGGTCTCCGCTAACGTGCGATGTATCGGTCCGATACATCGCGGCGGTTACGCCTCCGCGCCGGGGGTAAGAAGGGGTGGCCCATGCTCGAGCTCGCCATCCTGGGCCTCCTGCAGGAGGCTCCGATGCACGGCTACGAGCTGCGCAAGGAGTTGGCCGCCAAACTCGGGGCCATCCGGGCGGCGATCAGCTACGGCTCGCTCTACCCGACTTTGCGCCGACTGCAGGCGGCAGGGTGGATCAGCGAAGCCGCCGAGACACCCGCGACCGCCGAGGAGGTCCCCGCGCTGACCAGCCGACGCGGTCGGGTGGTCTACACCATTACGGCGGAGGGCAAGGAACGCTTCGCCCAACTGATAGCGCAGGCTGGGCCCGAGACGTACGACGACACGGGCTTCGGCGTGCACTTCGCGTTCTTTGCCCGGACCGACCAGGCCACCCGGCTCCGGATCCTGGAAGGTCGCCGCCGGAAGATCGAGGAACGTCGCGAAGGCCTGCGCGACGTGCTCGGCCGGGCGGCCGAGCGTCTCGACGCGTACACCCTGGAACTGCAACGCCACGGGCTCGAGGCCTGTGAGCGCGAGGTCCGCTGGCTGGAGGAGCTCATCGCCAACGAGCGCTCCGGCCGAGCCCCGACGGTCCCGCAACCCGGGACGGCCGGCGGCCGACGAGATAACGACAGCCCGCCCCCGCCTGGAGAGTCCAGGAAAGAGCGGCCGTGATGAAAAAGAAGGAGGCAGACGCTATGGGCTCCGTCCGCGTCGCCATCGTCGGCGTAGGTAACTGCGCCTCGTCCCTCGTGCAGGGCGTGGAGTACTACCGCAACGCCGACCCGACCGACCGCGTCCCGGGTCTCATGCACGTCACCTTCGGCGACTACCACGTCTCCGACGTGAAGTTCGTCGCGGCGTTCGACGTGGACGCCAAGAAGGTGGGCATGGACCTCGCCGAGGCGATCGTCGCCAGCGAGAACAACACCATCAAGCTGTGCGACGTGCCGCCGACCGGCGTCACCGTGCAGCGTGGCCCGACCTTCGACGGTCTCGGCCAGTACTACCGCGAGATCATCGAAGAGTCGGACGCCGAGCCGGTCGACGTGGCCCAGGCGCTGCGCGACGCGCAGGTCGACGTGGTCGTCTCCTACCTCCCGGTGGGCTCCGAGCAGGCCGACAAGTTCTACGCCCAGGCCGCGATCGACGCCGGCTGCGCGTTCGTGAACGCCCTGCCGGTCTTCATCGCCTCCGACCCGGAGTGGGCGAAGAAGTTCGAGGACGCCGGCCTGCCGATCGTCGGCGACGACATCAAGAGCCAGGTGGGTGCCACCATCGTGCACCGTGCCCTGGCCAAGCTCTTCGAGGACCGCGGGGTCGAGCTGCTGCGCACGTACCAGCTCAACTTCGGCGGCAACATGGACTTCATGAACATGCTGGAGCGCAACCGCCTGGTCTCGAAGAAGATCTCGAAGACCCAGTCGGTGACCTCCCAGATCCCGCACGAGATGCAGAAGAGCGACGTGCACATCGGCCCGTCGGACCACGTGCCGTGGCTCGACGACCGCAAGTGGGCCTACATCCGCCTGGAGGGCCGCTCCTTCGGTGACGCCCCGCTCAACGCCGAGCTCAAGCTCGAGGTGTGGGACTCGCCGAACTCGGCCGGTGTCATCATCGACGCCGTCCGCGCCGCGAAGATCGCGCTGGACCGGAAGATCGGTGGCCCGATCCTCTCGGCCTCCTCGTACTTCATGAAGTCGCCGCCGGAGCAGTACGCCGACCACGACGCGCACGCCGCCGTCGAGGCGTTCATCGCCGGCGAGATCGAGCGCTGACGCGCTGCACCACCGCACGGTCGAGGGCCGGGTCCGCACGGACCCGGCCCTCGCTCAACGGCCGGGTGACCAGGCCCGTTCCAGGGCCACCCGGGCCTCCAGTTCCAGCAGCGTCACCTTGCGCGGCAGCCCGCCGCCGAATCCGACCAGCTTGCCGCCCGCTCCGACGATGCGGTGGCAGGGCACGATCACCGGCACCGGGTTCCGGTTGCAGGCCACCCCGACCGCCCGGGCCGCTCCTGGATCGCCGACCGCCTTCGCCACCTCGCCGTAGGTCTTCGTCTCCCCGTACGGGATGAGGGTCATCTCGCGCCAGACCGCGCGCTCGAAGTCCGACCCCCGGCTCGTCATCACCGGCACGGTGAACTCGGTCAGCTCCCCGGCGAAGTACGCGCGCAGCTCGGCCAGTGCGCGGGCGGCCACCTCGTCGCCGGGGCGGTCGGTCGCCGACTCCACCCGGCCGAAGTGCGCCCCGCGGACGGCCTCACCGTCGGTGGCCACGGAAAACTCCCCGATCGGCGAATCGAGCACGCTCCAACGCATGGGTCGATTGTCCCGCCTGAGGCGCGGGCCGCCACCGGCCGGGGCAGGGCAGCGTGACCCCGGCGGAGGACGGCTCCGCCGGCACGCGCTCTCAGTTGCCGTCAGGGGCCACGAGCATGCCGACGGATCCGCACGTCTCAGCCGCGTTCTTGAACTGCTGGCCGTCGACAACGTAGACGAGCTTTCCCCACTCAGGTGAGGGGGAAGCGGTGCTTCCGGGGGAAGGGCTCGCCTGGACGCGCTGCACGCACGCGTAGAGGTAGGTCGGGGCGTCGTCGCTGAAGATCCGGCGCCACGATCTACGACACGCATCGACCGAGGTCTCGCCCTGCCTGGCCGTGGAGTCGCCCATCCGGTGCAGTCCCTGCGTGGCGCACACGAACGCCTCCCGGTTCGCGGGCTGCGCCTCAGGTGGCGCGGTAGGCGCGTGATAACCGCCGATCGCTGCGGTGGCGCCGCCGGCGAACAAGGCGGACACCGCAACCAAACCCACGATGCCCACCGCCTTCTTCCGGGGCCGCCGCTGCGGCTGTCGCGGCGTGTCGAGGATCCGAGCCAGCAGCACTGTTCCCTGTTCGCTTGCCGTGAAGCTCACCCGCGCGCTGGGCCGGGCCCGCCTGATGAGTTCCTCGGTCCCGCTGTCGTGCCACTTCACCGCAGCCCCCTCGAGTACGCCGGCAAGATGCCCGTGGCCGGCAGCTTCGGCTCGACCAACCGCCCATAGACCTGCTCGAACCGGCGGCGTGCCCGGTGCAGCCGAACGGCGAACGTCGCCGCGGTGCAGCCCAACACCTTCGCCGACTCGCTGCCACTGAAGTCGTACCAGTAACGCAGCAGCAGCACTTCGCGGTCGCTCTCGGGCAGCGCCGCCAGGGCCGTGAGCACGTCAGCCCGTTCGGCGGTGGCCGGACCGACGTGCCGGCTGTCGCTGGTTTCGATCTGCGAATGCAGGCGGACCTGCAATGCCGCCTGCCCCGCGCGGCTGCGCCAGTGCTGCAGCAGGAGCCGCCGCGCGACCCCGAACAACCACGGCCGTTCCTGGCCAGGCTTGATCGTCTCCAAGCGCCGCCACGCCACGACGAACACCTCGGCCACGAGATCTTGAGCATCCTCCGCGCCCAGCCGATCACTGGCGTATGCGAAGACGGCGTCCCCGTGTCGACGAAACAGATCGGCCAGGCGCTGGCCATCCGCGGTCGTGCGCTGAGCGTCCGGCACCGAACCTCCAGGTGGTGGTCTCACGCCCATACTTGTCGCCGCGCCGTCAGATCCTTACCGCCGACGGCAGATTTCGCGCAGCCGGCGACTTGCCCGGCATCGATATCGTGCGGGTCGTGGCCACCGGAACGCTCATTTTCCTGATCATCGGCGGGGTCGGGGCCGGCGTGCTGGCACTCGCCCTGCTCGGCGCTGAGCTGTTCACCTTCGGCCACCCGGACGTCGACGGTCCGGTGTCGCTGGAGGCGGTCGCCGGGTTCATCGGGGCGTTCGGCTTCGGCGCCGCCATCGTCAACGAGCTGCTCGGCGGGCGTACCCCCGGGATGATCGCGGCGGCGCTGGCCGGCGGCGCGCTCGCCGCCGTGCCCACCGGCTGGCTGGCGGCCCGGCTCAGCCGCGCGGCGCGGAACATGCGCACGGACGCCACGCCGACCCGGGACCATCTGGTCGGCGCGATCGGCCTGGTGGTGACCCCCATCCCCGCCAGCGGCTACGGCGAGGTCCGGGTACGCCTCGCCGGCCAGCCGGTCAAGCTCAACGCCCGCGCCGACCAGCCGATCCCGGTCGGCGCTCGGATCTTCGTGGTCGAGGCACTCAGCGAAACCAGCGTGCACGTCGAAACCTACTGATTCCCCAGCAGAGACGGAACTGCCATGCCCCTGCTCGTCGCCATCGGCGGCGCGGTCCTCCTCGCCGTCCTTTTCATCCTCTTCGTGCTCTCCCGGATCAAGGTGGCCGGCCCGAACGAGGCGTTCATCGTCACCGGCCGCAAGGGCCGGACCACCCAGACCGCCGACGGCGGGCGTTCCACCGACATGTCCGGGCAGAAGGTCGTGCTCGGCGCGTCGGTCTTCGTCCTGCCGGTGGTGCAGAAGCTCCAGTCCCTCGACCTGTCCAGCCGCCGGATCGACGTCGGCATCAAGGGCGCGGTGAGCAAGCAGGGCATCCGTACCGACCTGCACGGCGTCGCGATCGTCAAGGTGGGCGGGACCGAGGACGCGATCCGCGCCGCCGCCCAGCGCTTCCTGCACCAGCAGGACGAGATCGACAACTTCACCCGGGAGGTGCTGGCCGGCGCGCTGCGCTCGATCGTCGGGCGGCTCACCGTCGAGGAGGTCATCCGGGATCGCGCGGCGTTCGCCAGCGCGGTGGCCGAGGAGGCCGAGCACTCGATGACCAACCAGGGCCTGGTGCTGGACGCCTTCCAGCTCCAGGACATCCTGGCCGAGGGGTCGTACCTGCAGGACCTGGGCCGGCCGGAGGCGGCCCGGGTGCTCAAGGACGCCGCCATCGCCGAGGCCCGGGCCCGCCAGCAGGCCGAGCAGGAGCGGCTGCTCGCCGAGGAGGCGATCGCCGAGGCGAACCGGAACCTGGCCCTCAAGCAGGCCGCCATCCAGGCCGAGATCGACGCGGCGAAGGCGAAGTCGGCGGCGGCCGGGCCGCTCGCCCAGGCCGAGCGGGACCAGGCGATCCTCTCCGAGCAGCAGAAGGTCGCCGAGCGCAACGCCGAACTGAAGCAGCGCCAGCTCGACACCGAGGTGCGCAAGCCGGCCGACGCGGCCCGCTACAAGGTCGAGCAGGAGGCCGAGGCGGCCCGCAACGCCGCGGTGCTCAACGCCGACGCGCAGCGGCAGGCCACCATCGCCGCCGCGCAGGCCGCCGCCGAGCAGGCCCGGCTCACCGGTGAGGGCGAGCGGGCCCGCCGGGCCGCGCTGGCCGAGGCGAACGCGATCGAGGGTGCCAAGGAGGGTGAGGCGGAGCAGCGCCGGCGCTCCGCGATCGCCGAGGCGGTCGAGCGCGAGGGCCAGGCCGAGGCCGCGGCCATCCTGGCCAAGGGGCAGGCCGAGGCCGACGCGATGGCCCGCAAGGCCGAGGCGTTCGCCGCGTACGGCGAGGCCGCCGTGCTGGACCTGCTCGTCAAGGTACTCCCGCAGGTGGTCGAGGCGGCCAGCGCGCCGATCGGTGCGATCGACAAGATGACGGTCATCTCCACCGACGGCGCGTCGTCGCTGACCAAGTCGGTGGCGGGCAACGTTGCCCAGGGTCTTCAGCTCGGCAGCGACCTGACCGGCATCGACCTGGCCGGGCTGCTCGCCAAGCTGGGCAGCGCGCACACCAACGGGAAGACCACGGTGGACGGCAGCGCCGTCGAGCACTGAGCACGACCGGAACGACGGCGCCCGCCGGACCCCCTGGTCAGGGGACTCCGGCGGGCGCCGTCGTGCTCGGGGCTAGAGGACGGCGACGACGAACTTCTCGCCGACGCCGAGACCCAGGGTCTGGCTGTTCCAGTTGATGGTCCGGCTGGCGATCAGCTGGCTGGTGCCGGTGCCACCGGCGGTGACCGCCTTCCCGTTGGCGTACGCCCGCAGGTAGATCGAGCCGTCGGCGTTGTAGTCCAGGAAGTCGAACTTCTCCCAGGCGCCGATGGCCGTCGCGCGGGCGATCAGCGGCTTGGCACCCGCGCTCTCCGCGGTCACGTACTTGCCGTTGATCAGCGCCCGCAGGCTGAAGAAGCCCTTGCCGACGTTGACGATCTCGAACTTCTCCCAGGCGCCGACGGTCGCGGCCCGGGCGATCAGCGGCTTGCTGCCCCCGCTCTCCGCCGTCACGTACTTGCCGTTGGCCGACGACCTGATGCCGACCACCGGCGCCGGTGCCTCGAAGTCGAACTTCTCGGCCGTACCGATGGTGGTCTTGCTGGCGATCAGCGGCGAGGTGGCGCTCGGCGCCGTGACGTACCGGCCGTTGATGTTCGCCTTCAGGCTCACCGTGCCGTCGGTGTTGTTGACGACCTGGAACTTCTCCCAGGCACCGATCGACGCGGCCCGGGCGATCAGCGGCTTGCTGCCCGCGCTCTCCGCCGTCACGTACTTGCCGTTGGCCCTCGCCCGCAGCCCGACGAGGCCGCCGCCCGCGTCGACGACGTCGTACTTCTCCCACGGCCCGAGGGCGGAACCGCGGGCGACCAGCGGCTTGGTGCCCCCGCTCTCCGCGGTCGCGAACTTGCCGTTGACCCGCGCCTTGAGGCCGTACGAGCTGCGGGCGGGCTGGACCGGGCCGACGTGCAGAAGCCGGTCCATCGATCCCATCGGGTCGTGCACCGCGCCGGCGATGCCGGTGGTGACGATGCTGTCGCGCACCTGCTGCGGCGCCCAGGTCGGGTTCGCTTCGAGCAGCAGCGCGGCGGCGCCCGCCACGTGCGGGGCGGCCATCGAGGTGCCGCTCATCACGGCCGTCCGGCCGCCCGGCACGGTGGAGACGACACCGACGCCGGGGGCGAAGGTGTCCAGGCAGCGGCCGTAGTTGGAGAACCAGGCCCGGAAGTCCACCTGGTCGGTCGCGCCGACGGTGATGGCCGCCGGCACGCTGGCCGGCGAGAAGTTGCATGCGTCCTGCCCGTCGTTGCCGGCCGCGACCGCGTACGTGACGCCGGCGGCGATCGAACGGGCGACCGCGTCGTTGACCGCCTTGTCGATCTCGGAAACGCCGAGGCTCATGTTCGCCACGGCAGGCTTGGCCGCGTTCGCGGTGACCCAGTCGATGCCGGCGACGACCTGCTCGCTGTTGCCACCGCCCGCGCAGTCCAGCACCCGCACGGCGACGAGCTGCACGTCCTTGGCGACGCCGTGTTTCGTGCCGCCGACCGTGCCGGCCACGTGGGTGCCGTGGCCGTTGCAGTCCTGGGCCACCGTGTCGTTCTCGACGAAGTCGTAGCCGTTGGCGGCCCGCCCGCCGAAGTCCGGGTGGGCGACGTCGATGCCGGTGTCCAGGACGTAGACGGCGACCCCGGCCCCGGTGGTCGGGTAGTTGTAGCGACCGTCGGTCCTGGCCGTCGTCTGGTCGATCCGGTCCAGGCCCCAGGGTGGGGTGGTCTGGGTGCCGGTGGCCCGGTAGCGCCGGACCTGCTCGACGTAGGCCACGTCGGGATCGGCCGCCAGTCGCTCCGCCTGCCGCCGGCTCATGCTCGCGGAGTAGCCGTTGAGGGCCGTGGTGAAGACCCGGCGGACCGAGCCGCCGTGCGCGTCGGCCAGCGCCGACACGTTGGCCCGCACCTTGCCGGGGCTGGCCTTGCGGTCCTTCAGCACGACGATGTACCGGTCGGGTACGGCGTCGGCGCTGTCGGCGCCCCGGACCTGCGCCCGGGGCGGGTCGGCCGGATCGGCCAGCGCGGTGCCGCCGGTGGCGGCACAGAAGATGGATGTCGCGGAGGCGAGGGCGACCCCCGCCAGCGCGGAGCGGCGCAGTGCGCCAGGACGTATCACTGAGCAGTTCTCCCCGTGTTCCGGCGACCGTCCGGATCGGACGGGCGGACGAGTGATCAGCGCCGCCTCAGCTCGGACGAACGAGAGACTGGCGACGGTCGCATCATCATCCATGACGATCACCGCCCGGGGCGTCAACCGTTCGGTCGATACGCCGGCGTGTCGTCGTACGCCCGTGCCGGACGCGCCGAGCTCAGCCGAGAACGCCCTGCTCCCGGGCCCAGCGCAGCAGTTCCGCCTCGGCCTCGTCGCGGTCCAGCGGGCCGCGCTCCAGCCGCAGCTCCTTGAGGTGCTGCCAGGCCTTCCCCACCACCGGGCCCGGCGGTACGCCGAGCAGCTCCATGATCGCGTTGCCGTCCAGGTCGGGGCGGACCCGCGCCAGGTCCTCCTCGGCGGCGATCCGGACGATCCGCTCCTCCAGCGCGTCGTAGTCGGCCGCGAGCTGGGCCGCCTTGCGTCGGTTGCGGGTGGTGACGTCCGACCGGGTCAGCTTGTGCAGGCGGGACAGCAGGTCACCGGCATCGGTGACGTACCGGCGCACCGCCGAGTCGGTCCACTCGCCCCGGCCGTACCCGTAGAAGCGCAGGTGCAGCGCGACCAGCTTGACCACCTGGCCGATGACGTCCTTCGGGTAGCGCAGGGCCTTCATCCGGGCCTTGGTGAGCCGGGCGCCGACCACCTCGTGGTGGTGGAAGCTGACCCGGCCGTCCGGGCCGACCGCCTTGGTGGCCGGCTTGCCGACGTCGTGCATCAGCGCGGCCATCCGGAGCACGAAGTCGCAGCCGTCCGCTTCCAACGACATCGCGTTGCTGACCACGGTCAGGGTGTGCTCGTAGACGTCCTTGTGCTGGGCGTGCTCGTCGATCTCCAGCTTGAGCCCGGTCAGCTCGGGAAGGAAACGCTCGGCCAACCCGGTGTCGACCAGCAACCGCAGCCCGGTGATCGGGTCCGCGCCGCAGAGCAGTTTGGTGAACTCGTCGCGGATCCGCTCGGCGGTGATCCGGTCCAGGTCGGCGGCCATCCGGGTCATCGCCTCGCGGACGTCCGGGTGGACCGTGAACCGCAGCTGGGCGGCGAACCGGGCGGCGCGCAGCATCCGCAGCGGGTCGTCACCGAAGGACTCCCGGGGCGTACCCGGGGTACGGATGACCTTGGCGGCCAGGTCGGCCAGGCCCCCGTACGGATCGGTGAACCGGTGGTCGGGGACGCTGACCGCCATCGCGTTGACGGTGAAGTCGCGACGCCTGAGGTCGTCGGTCAGGTTGGTCCCGTACTCGACGATCGGGTTCCGGCTGACCTGGTCGTACGCCTCGGCGCGGAAGGTGGTGATCTCCAGCCGGAGCCCGCCGCGCTGGCAGCCGATGGTGCCGAACTCCCGGCCGGTCTCCCAGATCGACTCCGCCCAGCCCCGAACGATCTTGATCGTCTGATCCGGATGAGCGTCGGTGCAGAAGTCGAGGTCCTCACCGAGACGGCCGAGCAGCGCGTCGCGTACCGAGCCGCCCACCAGGTGGAGTTCGTGACCGGCCTGTGCGAACCGCCGGCCGAGTTCGTCGGCGACCGGCGAGACGCGGAGCAGTTCGGCGACCGCGGTACGTTGCGCGGCGGTCAGCTCGCGGCGGTCGGCGGCGTGGGAGGCGGAGGCGTCGGACATGGGACGGCCAGCCTATCGGGCGGGGGCGGGATCTACTGCGCCGGGCATGGGTAAGCGGTCGAGGTTGACTAAGGTCGTGGGCGTGCGGGCCCCGAGGTCCGGCTCCGACGTACCCCTTGGAGGCTGGAGATGAGCGGCGGGCTCTACCGCAGCGCGAACGCGCACGCCGGCGGCCAGCCGCCGGACGACGGTGCCGTCTTCATCTCGGCCGAGCCGCTGAACCAGCCGGGCGTCGAGGCCACCGCCCCGCCGCAGGAGGTGGTCGCGGAGACCAGCGCCGCGGCGAACAGCGCGGTGATGGCGATCGGCAGCCTGGTCAGCCGGGGTACGGGCTTCATCCGCAACCTGATGATCGGCGCCGCCCTCGGCAACGCGGTCAGCAACGTCTACACCACCGCCCAGTTCCTGCCCAACCAGGTGTACGAGTTCCTGCTCGGCGGCGTGCTCACCAGCGTGCTGATCCCGGTGCTGGTCCGGCGCCGCAAAATCGATCCGGACCGGGGCGAGGCGTACGCGCAGCGGCTGCTGACCCTGGCGGTGCTCACACTGGCCGCCGCCGCACTGCTGGCGGTGGTCTCGGCGCCGGTGCTCACCGCGATCTACGCCGCCGGCAAGGACGCCGCATACAAGGAGCTGGTCAACGACCTGTCCTACCTGATGCTGCCGATGCTGTTCTTCACCGGGGTGAGCGCACTGATCGCAGCC